>NZ_JADCNK010000021.1:0-92068 GCF_014947265.1 Pedobacter sp. MR2016-19 | reverse complement strand
TAAACTTTAAAAAGTAAAGCGGGCATGGAAGTTATAAATAGCGCAAAATCGGTAAAGAATTGGTGTATTTACGGGAAGTTTGGCCCTGGGGCATTATGTGATCCCGCAGATTACGCAAAAAGCGCTGATTATCATACATGAGGGGAAACCCAGCATATTAGCATGGCATCGGGATGATCAATCGCACATTCCAAAAATTAGTCGTCATCCAATATTTATCGGATGACGATACAGTTAAGATTCCCGCATGCGCGGGAGTGACGACCATTCTTTAGATCATTGCCAGAAAATGATTAAATAGGCTGACACTTTAATTTCAACCACTCCGTTTCTTCATCAGATAACATCGGTTGAAGCTTCTCAAATACCATTTGATTGTATTGATTTAACCAGGCAATCTGGTCTGTTGCTAAAAGTGTTTTATTAATGATCGTGGTATCGATAAAACATAAGGTTAAGGTTTCAAAAGTGAGAAAATTGCCGAATTCACTATTTCCCTTAGGTACACATAAAACCAGATTTTCAATACGCACGCCATGTTTCCCCGGACGATAAATTCCAGGTTCTATGGAGGTTACCATTCCTTGTTTAAAGACTACATCCACATTAGCCGGACTAATATTCTGAGGACCTTCGTGTACATTTAGAAAAAAACCTATACCATGCCCTGTTCCATGACCAAAATTTATGGCGTGTTCCCACAGTGGTTTTCTACAGATGGAATCGATTTGATAACCTTTGGTACCTTCGGGAAAAATTAGTTTAGAACCTTCAATCAGGCCTTTTAGTACTAAAGTATAATCATCAGCCTGAGTTGCGGAGCAATTACCAATAGGCATTACCCTGGTAATATCGGTTGTACCATACCAATACTGACCTCCGGAATCGACAAGAAACAAACCATTACCTAAAATTTCCTGATTGCTTTCTGCTGTTACGCTATAATGTGGCAATGCTCCATTTGCATTATAACCAGCTATGGTATTAAAACTCAAACCTACGAAAGATGTTTGTTCTGCTCTAAACGTGGCCAATTTCTCTGCTGCAGACCATTCTGTAATTTTTTCTTTGCCCAAATGATCTTCCATCCATTTAAAGAACCTGGTTAAAGCAACCCCATCTTGCAACATCGCCCTGCGTATGTGATCAATTTCAGTATTATTCTTTAAGCTTTTTAAATGCGTACCTGGATTAATTCCCTGAATTATTTTAGAACTTTTTGGCAAACATTCAAATAATCCGAAACTGGTACGTTTTGGATCGATAAAAATCTTTGCGTCTTTAGGCAGATTTGTTAATGCTTTTGCCACTTCACCATAGGATTGCAAAGTTACATTATGCCCATTTAAAATATTAATATCAGTTTGCGACAGCTTTTGTTTGTCGATAAAGAGTTTTACCGCTTCAGGTGTTATTAAAGCAAAACATAAAGTTACAGGATTATAGTCTACATCTTTTCCCCTTAAGTTAAAAAGCCATGCGATGTCATCAAGCGAAGAAATAAAATGATAATCCACTCCATTTGTTTTTAACGCCGCTCTTACTTCGTTTATTTTAGCCGTAATACTAAGCCCCGCAGCTTCTTCATCAATTAAAAAAGCCTTTTCTGCGGGTAGACCTACCCTATCCTGCCAAATCGTACTTACAAAATCTGTATCTATTATTTCTATTTCACGCTGGGCTAAACTATTCTGCATCTCAAGTGCTAATGCCACCGTAATGAGTTCGTGGTTAAAACCTACTTTTGCACCATTTGGCAAAATTTCGAGCAACCAATTGATATATTCTGGTGTATGTGGCACTTTTAACTTTACCAATTCGTAACCGGTATCACTCAATTGTGCTTCAGCCTGTGTAAAATATCGCGAATCAGTCCAAAGACCTGCAAAATCCTGAGTAATGACCAGTGTACCAGCCGACCCTGTAAATCCACAAGCAAAAGGTATGGCCTTATAATGTGCAGGTAAATACTCACTTATATGTGGATCTGCAGCGGTAATAATATAAGCATCTACTTGCTGAGCAAGCATTAATTGGCGTAAGGCCTCCAATTTTTCTACAAAGGTCATATTGAGGGTTGTTTTATCGGGCCAAATTTAAATATTACATTTATATCAGCGCTTAAAACAAGTAGGAATTAATATAATTTTGAAAACACAGCTGTATTTACCTTAAAATATTTTGGAAATATTAAACGTACCGATCGACCGCCGGCGCTTTAACCACCTCATAACAATCCGATTTACCAAAGCACCTCACTTTAAAAACAAGGGCAGATTCTCTTTGCGCCAAAGCATGAACACCTGGTGTAAAGCGTCGTAAAAAACGTTTGAAACAAACCTCTTTATGGCAAATTATCTCGTAACATTCTACATTTTCTACAACTACATCAAGTATGTATTTTGGCCATTGTTTTTTAATCAGATCTGGCAACCAGCTAAATTGCTGTATACTAATCAAAGCGCCCATCTTTTTAACAGCCATTGGAGGAATATCTTCACCAACAATTTGGGTCCATGTGCCTTCAACTTCATCAATAATACCCAGCACTTTGCATCCGGATAATACTAACCAGGGATCTTTCGTACCTGCCCGGATTAATTGATAGGATACATCGTCTAAAAATTCCTGTTTAAAAAGGTAAGTAAGTTCGATCATAAACTATTTCAATTGTTTATTGGCAGATTATTAAGTCTTATCAGTTTATCAATGGTATCTGCAAAACGTTTCATGGAGATCGGTTTTCCCAGATAACATTCAAAGCTGGAATCTATTTTTCTCACCTCATTTTCAAGATGGGAAGATGCGTAGATCACAAATCTGGCTTTGGAGCGGAGATGCCGGGACAATTCAGTTCCCTTCATTCCATCCATGTCTATGTCTAAAAAAAGAAAATCGATTTTATCTCCGGCACTAATCGTTTTTAAAGCATCAATGGGATCATTAAAGATACTAAACAGCTTCAAAAAACAGGTGTCTTCAATATAATCATGAAGTACATCAATGGCGTGCTGTTCATCGTCAACAATTGCACAACTGTAATACATAGGCAAATTAGATAGGCTGCATCAAACTTAACAATCTTAACCCGAATCCACACAGAAAGACAAAGAAAGGGTAAAATTACGGTATTAACAGACTTACTAATTATACATTATTTTCAGCTTATACCTTATTATGATATAAATTAGCCATGAGTCAGTTGACACATGGCTAAATGCTTAAAGTTTAATTTTAACAAAGTATAAACGGTTTCTATCAACCGAATTTGTTAGAGGTAATATTTTTTGTGCAAAGCCACTTGCACCATTATCCACCACACCAAAATCATCATCGTTAGAAATTACGAGGATATTGCCAGGCAGTAAGGCTAAACCTTCTGCTTTATCATGTGGATAAATGGAAGGTAAATCTTTCAACAGGTCTAAAACAATAGCTTTGCTTACCGGGGTAATTCCCGCTGTGCTTAAACCTGCTGCATTGTTCAGTTCTTCTACGGTTTTGCCGCCATAAAGTTTTCCTGTTGCACCATTGCCGGAATCAGAAATATCGGTAGCTCCACTCAGGTCTATTTTGAAAACTTTTTTAAATGTTGCCGGATTGCTTGCTGCGCCGCCATACAATCCATCACGTTCAATGGTTAGGAAAGTAGTGCTGTTAACGGCAACAATATCGCTCACGCCTGTTAAAGTGGTATTATCCATCAGGTAAGCGTATTGCTTGGTTGCGCCTGTGGCAATATCAAAAGTTAAGATCCTTAACACAACTGAATTGGCTACTGCACTTTTTGAAGGATTGTACATTGGCGACTGCATCATGCCTACCAAAGTTTTTCCATCCGGGGTAATGGCCAAACCTTCCATGCCGCGGTTCGCCCTTCTATTGGCAAATACTGCCGGAATTTTGCGCCCGCCGGTTCCCGTTCCAAATGGGTTAATGCGTTCGATGGTTTTTCCTGTTGCATCGACGTGTACAATGTGCGGTCCGTATTCATCACTGATCCAGAACGATCCGTCGGCTGCCCTTACCAAGCCTTCTGAGTCGATTCCATCGGCACTTGGAGCAATCACCTGTCCATTTAAGTCATAAGCAGTTTCACCAGAAGCCCCCATTCCCGCAGGATTTGGAAGTCCGTTTAATTTATTACCGGATGCATTTTTAAGTTCGATGGTTTGTTCGAGTACCAATTTCCCATCTTTCAATCTGAATTTGCCGATCTGCGGATCAAAATCAGGTTTTCCGATGATGATTGAGTTTGCGAGCTGTCCGGCAACGTTCGACCCCCTATCGGTCAGCATATAAAAAACATCCGGCGAGTTGGGGTCGGCGGCAACTGCTGAACCAAAACCTCCATTATATACTTTTACGCCGGCAGCAGTTGTGAAAAGCACCGAAGGATCGGAAACTTCTGCAACGGCAGGATAAGTAAATTCTACAGGGGTTTCTTGGTGGTTTTTCTTACATGATACCATACCGATAGATATGGCTACGATTAAGGTGAGTAATTCTTTCTTCATTTATTTTTTTTAAACAAAGCAAGGATCTGGATATGAAGGCAATGTTAAGGGAATAACAAGAATAGTTTTAAGGCTTCATCTTGAATAATCAATTTTTTATTGATAAGCAGGAGGCAGAGTGCAAAGGGCTTAAATGCAGCTGTCTTTCTAAAAAAAGTCGTCATCTCGACTGGAACGCAGTGGAATGGAGAGATCTGTCTCGATAGATTTAGGTTCGCAGAGCACTACGTGGTTCTCGACTTCGTTGCACTCCGCTCGAAATGACGGTTCCAGGAAGCCAATCATCAATAATTCACATATTTTTCTTCAAAACTCCCATCCTCATACAAATCAATTAAACCATAACCCGGTGCGGTTTCTCTTCTGTTGCCTTCCCACCATGCACCAGATACTGCTCCATTGCAAAGATAGGTCACATTGTTGTATACCACTTTATCGCGCATATGCAAATGACCACTTAAACACAGTTTAACATTGGGATGCTGATAAAAAAGGTTAATAATTTTAGCAGTATCAGTATGCATATCCCCGCCCAACATGGTCCATTTGTTTACAATATTATCTTCTATCATCAATAGTGCAGTAAGGATTGGAATGTGCGACATCACCATCACCGGCATCGTTTTACTGGTGTTTTCCAGTTCATTTTTAAGCCAATCTAATTGCTCATCGCCCAGTTTGCCAATGTACCAGGTATTATCGATATCTAAATGGGTGCTATCCAGCACAATGATTTTCCAATTGCTTTGTACCACACTGTAATAAGGTTTAGCCAACTGCAATTTATCCATGGCATATTTTTTTCCATAAAAAACATCGCCTTTGCTATCTTCGTTCCACCAGATATCGTGGTTCCCCAAACAGTAATTTACAGGAATGCTGCATTCGTTTTTCATGGTTTCCTGTACCAGTTTCCATTGATCGTTAATGGTATCCATGTTTTCTTTGTTCATATCGAAAACAATATCTCCACCATTTAATATCAGATCTACTTTTGGAGATTGTGCCTGTAAGTGGTGCAGACATTTTGCAAATCTTGCTGGTGCATTAAATTGGTTTTTCAGATGGACATCGGTAATGTGCGCAACCCTTAAAACGGTCTTTTTTTCAGCGGGTAACGAAACTGTTGATAGTGTTGGCAGCAAAAAAAGGCCACCGATATTTTTGAGTGCAGATCTTCTTTCCATTATCTGTTATTTGTTGGGTTAAATTAGCAACTGTATGTTAATTTAACACGAATTAAAAAAGCAGTATTGTAAATAATGTCAGTACGTTAAGCATTCTATTTAACCACAGATTAAACTGATGCACACAGATATAGATCTGTGTGCATCAGTGGTTAATGATATTGTGCTCTGGTATACAGACACCGCTATTGGGATTTGGTTTATTCTTTTTTATTTAGCTTTCGCTAAACGATAAGCCTTGATGATTTTATGAAAAATCTGGTTATTAGGATAAACACCAGTAAAGTTTTTCGAACCCGGGCCATAGGCAAAAACCGGAACCATGATACCCGTATGATCGTTGGTGCTAAATTCGCCCCTTACCATTCCTTTTTCGGCGGCACCATCTAAAAGTGTTAATCCGCCTGTTTCATGATCGGCAGTTACGACAACCAATGTTTCACCATCCTGATCAGCAAAGCGAAGAGCTTCAGCAACGGTACGGTCGAAATCGTGTAATTCGGTAATGAGATAAGGCAGATCGTTGGTATGACCACCGTAATCGATCTGCGCACCTTCCGTCATAATGAAGAAACCAGGTTTATTTTTCGATAAAATCTGCGTGGTATGTGATAAAGATTTTTTAAGCATATCGCTGCGGCCTTTTATTACGGGCCGGGTAGCCGAATCGTCCAGCAAAACCAATTGTTTACCTTCATGCTGCTTTTCAAAATCAGCTAAACTATTTGTTACCTGAAAACCTTTAGTTTTTAAATCTGCCAAAAGCCTGCTGTTTTTATTCTGCTCGAAAGCTTTGCGGTTAGAACCGACTAAAACTTCGGCTTTGCTGCTTAACAGATCATTCGCAATTGCACCGTTGTAAGAACGGTCCAGCTGATGGGCGTAAAATACTGCTGGTGTGGCATCGGTCAGATCACCTGCAGTGATGATACCACTTTTGATACCGAAAAGAGATAGGGTATCAACCAAATTGGTTTTATTCTGATCATCAGGTCCCATGCCAATGTAACGGTTATTGGTTTTATAACCAATTGCCATGGCACTACCTCCCGCAGCCGAATCGGTGTTTCCGGCATCAGCAGCAGCGGTTTCGGAAAAACCAATGTAATGGAACTTTGCCATGTTCAGATCTCCATGATTGGCAATCAACCCAGCGTGGATTGCAGCCAGTCCCATCCCATCACCAATTAACAAAATGACATGTTTGGGTGCTTTGTTTTGTCCGTCGGTTTTATAAGTCGGTGTATAGGTCGTATATGGTTTTGGATTGGTATAACTCAATTTATCCTGATGAAGATAAAAATCTTTCAGTTTCGTCGGTTGATCAGTATTAATCCAATCTGCACCAAACCTTTCGAGCACAATCCAGGTGTTCGGACTATCCTGCGAGGCCCAAAAGCGGAAAGGTTTGCCTTTACGATGTGCCTGCTCTATTGTGCCTCTCATCTTTGCTTCATCGGTTTTGGTAGGATTACCCTTTCCATTCCATACGGTCTGATTTTTCAAATCATCGCTGATCATCGCTACCCTTGCCAATTGTGCATCGGTATAAGTGGTAGTCGGCCTGCCATCGAAAAATAATTTCTCATCATAATTTTTAAAATCGGCTGGCGCAGGCATATCGCCACTAACCACTACCCTAATGGCATTGGCATTCTTTTTTGCATCAAATACCTCAGCATAACCTTCGAGCTCTTTTAGTAATACGGGGAGCACATGCTTGTAATCTTCTTTTACATCAACCACCAATTGCAGTTTTAAGGCCGCGTTGGTATAAGGATGATTTCCTTTTGCTTTAAAAAACTGAGCCAGCGGATCGAGGTATATTTTTTTAAGTGTAAAACCCGGCTTAATTTCTGAAGCTTCATGTGCTACATATAATTGTCCCTCTTTTAAAAATACATCCGCCTCAATAGATCCCATTTCGGAATAATATGCCGTTAGAAGAGGGATTTCCTGCTTATAATCGTTATGGCTGTGTCCACGGTTTGCGCTCAGCTTTACCTGGGCAGATGCACTTTGCAGCCCCAGCACAAAGGCCAGCACTGCAAAGTTTATCCCTATTTTTTTTACCATCCTGGATTTTGTTTAATTACACCTGCACTGTTATCGATTTCTCTTTGTGGCACTGCCCAAACATCGTGTACCTGTGGGTTGAAAGTTCTTGCCGGCCAGATTACACTTCCATCAAAATCGTGTAATGGTTTAGCATAAGTGGATTGCGCATCGCCCCATCTTACCAAATCGCGGTGACGATCAGCCCATTCTCCGGCAAGCTCATTACGGCGTTCGCGTTTAAGGTCATTTATAGTCATTCCCGTTTTGGCACCTAAACCTGCACGAAGCCTGATCTTATTTAGTTCAGTATCTCCCGCTCCTGCACCGCTTAGGTTAATTGCAGCTTCAGCTTTGATTAGCAAAACTTCGGCATAACGCATTAATGGCACATTTAAATCCGTAGTTCCATTATCACCGTTAGGGTTAACGTGTGTTGGAATTGGGTTGGCATAAGAAAACGGCTCCATGTATTTTTTAAACTGGTAATTTGATGTTGCTCCTCCATCTTTAGTAAAGCTGCGCTCGGCTCCAAAGAACATAAATTTATCGCCAGGTTTCAAAATGGTAGCTTCCCTGCGTTGATCGCCAGCTTCGTAAGAGTCGTAAAGTTCTTTGGTTGGCAGGTAATATCCCCATCCATTATAAATACCCCATGCTTTGTTGGTTAACATTACACCAGGGAGCTTGCTGCCCCAGCCTGTTCCGCCACCGCTTGGCGTACACACCACCGACCAAATGTATTCTTTAGACCAGTTGTTTGACGCTTTAAAAACATCAGCAAAACCCGTATTGATTAAATCATGCTGACCTGAAGTGATGACCATATCAGCATATTTAGCAGCATTGGCATAATCTTTTTTGAACAGGTACACCTTAGATAGGTAAGCCCATGCTGCCGTTTTATGTGCTTTCCCATAATCAGCAGTTTTCATTGCCGAAAAAAATGGAAGATTATCAGCTGCCTTTAAAAGAAGCGAAATAATATAATCGTAGTTCTCGTTAACATTGCTGGCGCGGGGAATAGGCTGAGATGCATCGGTTTCAGGCCTAACAATTGGTACACCCGCTTTGTCATTTCCATAATTTGCAGCCAGCTGAAAATAAACTAAACCGGCATTAAAATAAGCATCGCCAATGATCTGTTTTTTTAAACTTTCATCCATATTGATCTTTGGCACATTGATAATGATATCGTTGGCACGTTTGATGATGGCATAACGCATACTCCACTGTGTTTCGGTATAACCACCGCCTACGTAAGTACGGTTAAAGTTTTTAATATTATCAGCCTCCGGCTTGTTGCGGCCGGTAACCATATCATCGCTGGCATTGATAAACCAGAACATCCCGCGACCGTAAAAATCTTCAGCATTATAGATTTCGTACATTCCACCTTCGGCTTTCAATGCATCCTCTTTTGTTTTCCAGAAGTTCTGTGCCGATGGAGAACCTTCAGGTGTAATATCAAGCTGCTTTGTGCATGAAGAGAAAACAGCAAGGGCGGCAAATGCCATATATTTTAAATTCTTTTTCATTATTGTTGTGATTATAAATTTACACTTAAACCAAGGATAAAGCTTCTGGCTTGCGGATAACGCCCAACATCCACTCCGTTGTTGTCCATTCCGATTTCCGGATCAAAGCCCGAGTATTTGGTAACGGTGAAAAGATTGTTTGCCGTAGCATAAACTCTTACACCACCTGTTTTTAATTTATTGGCGATCGATTTTGGTAAACTGTAACCCAGTGTTACGTTACGGATACGCAGATAAGAACCATCTTCGATATAAAAATCTGAAGCTGCAAAGTTTCCGTTGGCATCGCTGGTTGATATAATCGGCACTTTTCCACCTGGATTCTCTGGCGACCAGGCATCAAGAATACCGACCAGTTTGTTGTAAGATGGCCCACTGGCACTATAAGTAGTACGTTTTACCGCATTAAACAATTTATTACCCTGTACACCTTGCGCAAAAATGTTGAAATCGAAGTTTTTATAACTTGCGTTAAAGCTCAATCCGTATGAGAAATCGGGATAAGCGCTACCCGCGAAATAACGGTCTTTACTGTCAATAGATCCATCGCCGTTGATATCTACGAATTTAAAATCACCTGCTTTTGCATTCGGCTGAATCTTGGTTCCCTTCGCATTTTTGTAGTTATCAGCTTCTGCCTGACTTTGGAAAATACCATCAGTTTTTAATACAAAATAACTATATAATGGCTGTCCTACCCTATTGGTAAGGGGGGCAACTTCATTCCGGAAATTGGTAGATACAACCTGATTTTCTATACCAGGAATAAGTTCTTCTATATTGTTGTTTATTTTGGTTAAAGTAGCATTTACCGAGTAAGTAAAAGCTGCATTTTTATCGCTATTATAACTTAATCCTAACTCAATACCTTTATCTTTTACTTTACCGGCATTAATGGTCTGAGTACTTAAACCTGCTGTCCCGGGTAATGTTCTCACCAGGATCATTTTATCAATTTCTTTAACAAAATAGTCTGCTGTAAGACTCAATCTGCCTATTACGGCTACATCAACACCAAAGTTTGTTTGTTTAGATTCTGCCCATGCGATATTAGGATTGGCCAAAACCGTTTGAACATACCCATTTTGCAAAGTTGGCGTTTGCCCAAAATAACTTTGCGTTGGGCTTAGTAATGGATTAACCGCAGCAGAAGTAAGTGCTGCTAAATTACCAAGAAAGCCATAGCTAGCCCTTAATTTCAATTCATTTAACCAACTTACATCTTTAAGAAAATCTTCTTTGCTCATTATCCATCCAACAGAAGCTGAACCATAATTCCGGGTCCTGTTATTTTGGGGTAGTAAAGATGATCCATCACGGCGACCGATAAACGATGCCAGATATTTTTCGCGATAGCTATAGTTTGCTCTAAAAAACAATGATGAAAGTGCTTGCGCGCTATAACCACTAGATGAAGGCTGTATTACTGTAGCATTCATTAAATACCTGTATTGTGGCGATTCATCGTCAAAACCAGATCCTGAAGCAACTAAACTTCTGTATTGTGTTTTTTGAAATGAATAGCCACCGGTAAGATCGAGCTGATGGTTACCAAAGTTACCTTTGTAATTTAACACTTGTTCTGCTAAGAAATCGTTGCTATTGTTGCTACTTTCACGCAAACTGTTACTCAATACAGGTTTACCTACCTCTGGTCTTTTGGGTGTAAAGCTTTTAAATGTAGAATCAATTTTAGTGATACTTAAATTCGACCTGAAGCTTAAACCTTTAGCCAGTTTAACGTTAACATAAGGATTAATCACCAATACATTTTTAGGGTTGTTTATATCGATACGTTTCAACTCAGCAACAGGGTTAATTACATCCCCGTAATCTCCTGCATACGGTCCTGGCAAACCTGCAAAACTTCCATCGGCATTATAAGGCGTACCATTTGTTGGGTAATAAATGGCCGAAAGCAAGGCTCCTGTGTAATCGCTGCTGGTGTTTGCGCCATTGCCATTGGTACTGCTATAAGAAAGGTTTTCGCCAACTTTTAACCAATTGGTAACCTCATGTTCTGTATTGATCCTGAAGTTGTAACGTTTGGCTTTGGTGTTTAACACAATCCCTTCTGCATTGCGGTAATTAAAACTTAGATAATAGTTCGATTTTTCGCTACCACCGTTTATTGCGGCATTGTAGTCCTGTAACAATCCATCCCTAAAAACCTCGTCCATCCAATTGGTGCGGGTAATCTGTCCGTCAGGATATTTTGCGGCATCAAAGGAAGGCAAAATCGTAGTTCCGCCATTTTTGGCCGCTGTTGCTGCTACCTGTGAACGTTGCTGTGCATTTAGGGGTTCTAGCTTTTTCCAGGCACTTTGTTGGCCAACCTTGGCATCAAAACTGATCTGCATTTTTCCGTTTTTGCCTTTTTTGGTCGTAATCAATACCACACCTCCCGAAGCCCTTGCTCCGTAAATTGCTGCCGATCCATCTTTTAGCACAGAAATTGATTCGATATCGTTAGGGTTAAGCTGTGGTGTACCTGAAAATATAGATCCATCAATTACATAAAGTACATTTTCTCCATTAATACCGCCTGAGCCACGGATATTGATACGTGGTGCAGAAGTTGGATCGCCCCCCTCATTGGTTACAATCACACCTGGGGTTTTTCCGGCAAGCACCTCGCCTACGCTGTTTAACGAACGTGAAGAAAGTTTATCCATCCCCACAATACTGATTGCCCCGGTTAAGGTTTCTTTTTTCTGTGTGCCGTAGCCCACAACCACTACATCCGCGAGTGTTGAACGTTCTTCTTTTAAAACTATGTTAATTACCTGGTTTTCGCCTACTTTTGCTTCCTTGGTCTGATATCCGATCATGGAGAATGACAGCACGGCATCAGCGCCAACTGCAATACGATAAGCACCGTTACCATCGGTAATAGTACCACTTTGTGTGCCCAATACCTTCACCGAAACACCTGGAAGTGCCAAACCTGTGGTATCTTTTACTACCCCTGTGATCGTCCGGTCTGGCTTATTCATCACGGCATTGTTTAAAATCACATATCCACCTTTTTCTAAAACCTGCAAACCAAGCCTGTCTAAAAGTGATCTTACGGGTTCTGTGTTAAAATCGCCACTTAAAAACATATTTTTTTGTTGCAGCTGATCTGGATTGTAGACGAAACTAAGTCCGGTACGGGATTCAATTTCTTTGATGATCTCGGTCATCTTACGGCCTTTGTTTATCGTAATGCTAACCGTTGTTTTCTCTAATTTTTGTGCCATACCTGCTGAAGCGAGGATAGAACTGCAAAAAATGCAGAGGATTGTAAATGTTAAACATGAGTATTTCATGATCTTATAAAGAGCTGGTGTCCTCTTAGCGGAGGTTGTTTTCATTGCTTAATTTGTTTGATTTTATTTTTGTAAAGCTTTAATTATGCTGGCCATTGGCCAGAAAGAAAGATTGCGGCGACCAGTCTGACCGGTACCGTAGATAATTT
The DNA here is from genome assembly GCF_014947265.1 of Pedobacter sp. MR2016-19. NCBI lineage: Bacteria > Pseudomonadati > Bacteroidota > Sphingobacteriia > Sphingobacteriales > Sphingobacteriaceae > Pedobacter > Pedobacter sp. MR2016-19. Next base: position 79,311 of record NZ_JADCNK010000021.1, on the reverse strand, counting down.
CTATATCATATCCTATCTCATCTGTATATATTAAATGTTTTATGATTTTTTGATGCATTGAACTTGAGGTGATGCAGACTGCAGATAATATCCAAAATCTCTTCGGGCGATTGCTTACTGTTGAAAGATGCGGTAGTTTTAAGTTTGCCCAAAGTGATATCGTTCAGCAAAATTTTAATGCTATAAACATATTGGAGTTTAGTGATCACCTGATCGAGGTTTGCACCATCGAAAGCAAATTCGATAAAAGCAGACGCTTTGATTTTACGGATGGCAGCGCGACCGTCATTTTTATCATAGGTTAAAAACTCATCCTTAACCAGTGTAGCCAGGTTCCCTTTTTGATTGCTCACCGCAACTTTACCCGTAACTACCGCAACCTCGAGCTGTTTATTGCCCTGATAAGCTTTAACTTTGAAAGAGGTCCCTAAAACTTTAATGTCTACTCCAGCGCTTGTATGTACTGTAAACGGCCTTTTTTCCTGATGAGCAATATCAAAAAAAGCTTCCCCTTCTTTAAGTACAATATGGCGGCTGTTTGAAGCAAAGGTTTTAGGATAGCAGAGTTTCGCTGACGGGCCTAACAAAACCACCGAACCATCTGATAAAGTAATTCGCTTCTGCTGTGTACTTCCGGTAACTACGGTTACCTGATTTTCAGACGCCACTTTGGTATTGAGTTTCCAAATGGTTATTCCTATTGTAGTGATGAGGAATACGGCAGCAGCAATCCTGATAAAAGATTGCAGTTTGAATACTTTGCCGGGTTTTGGCTTCCCGTGCATAGCGATCTGGAGGTTAGCAAACATTTGCGCCCCTATCGCTGCTTTCCGATCGGCGGGTAACACCACATCTTTGGCCTGAAGTGTGGCGTACCACTCTTCAACTTTTTTTTGCTCTTGCGGACTTGCCTGCTGATCGAGATATTTCTGCAGCAGTTCCTTTGCCTGTTCTTCTGTCATTTAAATACATGTCAGTTCAAAAGCAAAGAGGTACTAACCAAAAATGTTATCTATAGATTAACTTTATGTTAAGCCGATTAATACAGCAATTAACAGGATATAGGAAAGACTTTTTTTAAGAAGTTTTAGCGCCGCAGAGATCTGGTTTTTTACCGTCTGTACAGAAACGTCGAGTTCAGCAGCTATTTCTTTGATGGATTTCTCCTGTTTTCGGCTCATTGAGAATACCAATTGCATTTTTTCGGGTAAAAGTGCAATGGCGGCATCTACCTCCAGGTGAAGCTCTTTTAAAATTAGTTTATCATCCGCTGCGGCAGTATGTTGCTCATCCATCAGGACTGTAAGCGCAGTTTGGTGCTGTTCTTTAATACTGCCCGACCTGAAATAATTGATCACTTTATATTTTACAGCACCATGCAGATAAGCACCGAGACTTCCGGACAGGTTAATCGTTTTATGATTTTCCCAGAGCGAAATGAAAATCTCCTGGGTAATATCCTGTGCAAGGGCTTCATCACCCGTTTTTTTTAGCGCAGCATCAAAAATATCTTCCCAATAAAACTGGTAGATTTTTTCCATGGCCCGATGGTTTCCGCACTGTAAAGATGAAAGTAAAGTTTCGCTCAAGGGATGGTGCTTTTTTTCACTGCAAAGCTACCAGCTCAATATTCCCTTATTATTAACAAATCTTAAAGTGTAAGTGATGATGGAAAATGTAAGATGTAAAATGGAAGGTATTCTGCGTGCATCAATGGTATCCGCGGGAAACGTCAGGCGACTAGTTTCCCGCAGATTTAAGAAGATTGACGCAGATATTTATAACAGAGTCTTAATGTCATTCACTACCTAATGGTCAAAATGAAATAAGTTCTGCGTAATCAGCGATATCGGCAGGAACATGATGCGATTGATTTAACAATAAAGTCTTAATTTCATTAACTCCTTAATGTCAAAAAGCAATAGGTTCTGCGTACTCAGCGATATCTGCGGGAGCATGATGCGATTGATATCACTCGCAACTACTCAAACAACCCGGCAAAAATTTTATTCGAATACAATTTTGCCTGATGGTCATAAATATGCGACGTGCTCATGATCTCGTTTATACCATATTTGGTAACAAATGCTTCTAAATTTTCTTTAATGGTATTAGCGCTGCCAATAAAAGAATAATACAACATCTGCTCTACTGCTTCTTTTCCCAACTGATCCCAATATACATTAATATCATCAACAGCAGGCTTTAGTAATTCTCTTTTGCCTGTTATCACACCTAAAAACATCCGTTTTACAGAGCTTGATAAACGTTCTGCTTCTTCATCAGTATCTGCAGCTACTACATTCACACAGGCAATTACATAGGGTTCCTGTAAAAATGCCGATGGTTTAAAATTATTTCTATAAATGGATATCGCCTGTTCGAAATAGGTTGGGGCAAAATGACTGGCAAAAGCATAAGGAAGTCCTTTTTCTGCAGCTAAGCGAGCGCTATCAGTACTCGAACCTAAAATCCAGATTGGAATATCCAGGCCTTCTCCTGGCATAGCCCTTACACTTGCCCGGTTATTACTGGCGGAGAAATACTGTTGCAGTTTTTCTATATCTCTGGGAAAGCTATGAGCAGCATTAAAGTTTTCGCCGCGGATGGCCATTGCCGTTACCTGATCGGTTCCTGGTGCCCTGCCCAAACCCAGATCGATCCGATTAGGATAAAGTGAGGCCAATGTACCAAATTGTTCTGCTACAATTAAGGGTGCGTGATTGGGCAGCATAATGCCTCCGGAACCTACGCGTATACTATTGGTATTACCGGCAATATAACCAATAAGTACTGCCGTTGCCGAACTGGCTACACCAGCCATATTATGGTGTTCGGCAAACCAGTAACGTGTATATCCTAAAGTTTCAGATTGTTTAGCTAAATTGAGACTGGTTTTAAAGGTATCTGCAGCAGTAAAACCATCTAAAACAGTTGCAAGATCGAGAACGGAATAAAGTACATTTTTCAATAAGTGATCAGCCATAAATTAAAGGGATAAAATCTGTATTGCAAAAATATCTTTAATAAAACCAAGTCTCGGTTTAAATGAATATATATGACGTTTAGCCAACATAATCAGTACCGCATGTTGCAATGTAGTGACACCAAAAATGAAAAGGCTTAATTAAACAGCTACAACTACGCAGGTGTAGGAATATGTATATTCTGTAACAAAGAGGAAGAGCCTGCGCTCTTAACTTGAATAAATTTCAAACTTATAATAGATTAGTAAATCCATTAAAGGTGGAGTATATTTTTATCAGTATGCCAGCATATTTTATGGATTTGAGCTATTGCCTGCATCTGGTAAACTTAATTGATAAATTATGCATTAAATTAGTTAATATGGGGAAAATTTAAAATTAAAGCGTACATATAGTATTCTTTTCGTTACAAAAAGGCGTAATTTCGTTATAAGAGAACCAGATTTTTTGAAGATGATTAACTGCATAGCCATAGATGACCAGTACAGTTCCTTAGTAGGACTACAGAAATATATAGAGGATACTCCAAACATGCGGCTTGTGCAGCAATATACTGACCCAATTACTGCCTTAAGGGAGCTGGCCACCTCAGAAATGGTTGATATAATTTTTATGGACGTGGAAATGCCACAAATTTCAGGGTTGGAACTGGCCAAAGCCATCCGCTTCAGAACCAGAAAACTCATCTTCACTACTTCACATCAAGAGTATGCTTTTGATGCTTTTGAAGCTGCAGGAGACGCTTATTTGCTTAAGCCATATAGCTATGCTAAATTTGCCACCACAATTACCCGGCTTTTCGGGCATGAAATGACTGGCGGTGCCAACGAAGATTATTTTCTGGTTAAAAACAAGGAAGAAGAGCACCGTGCGGTAATGGTTAAATATGAAGATATTATTGCCTTTGAAAGTTTTCATAATTATATTAAATTACATACCCTAGGAAAAATAATTATTGCTTACTTAAGCTTAAAAGATGTTCGGGAACAGCTTAGCATCAAAAACGGTTTTATTCAATTACACCGTGGTTATATCGTAGCCATTGATAAGATCTTGTATATTGATGGCAATCGGATTACCATGAACAACAACATTAGCTTTACCGTTGGGGATATTTATTATAATGAATTTAAAAGTTTTATTTCTGAAAGGTTAATCATCAGTAGCCGTAAAAAATAACGGCTACTGATATATTTTTAATTGAAAAGGATGCCAGAGCTAACCGTAGTGGTAAGTGAAGATGTTGTTGGATCTGAATGGATTGTTCCAGCCTGCATGCCTGTAGTATAATTTTTTTTGAATACAAACAGGGTCCGTTTGTTAAGTTTTTTAGTTTTCATAATCATTTTTTTTTCGAAAACTAGCGGCAACAGTCCCCTATAATTTTAGTTGTTACATGAATGGTAAAAATCTCTTTATGGATAGGTTAAACCGGAGTTCCAATACGATCTATAATTGGGTTTATCAGTATCGCGTGCATTTAATAGCCTGGGCTTCTTTTATCTTTTGGGAATCTGTCATTATTGGATTGGCAACAGGGATTTTTGGCAAATTCGGGAATTATGTAATCCATTATATCGTAAACATCTGCCTGTTTTATTTACATGTCTGGCTACTCGAAAAAGCGACCATTTTCCCAAGGCGGGCGATATATAAAATTCCTTTGTTTGTTATTTTCGAACTTGCTTTATATGTTGGTTTTGTCTTTTACCTTGATGTCTTTTTAAGAAAATACACCGACTACATCCCCAATGCAGCACCGCCGGCAGAAACACGTTTACTCACTTTATTATGGAGATCTTCTTTTTTCCTGCTTTTTTCTACGGGTTACTATTTTCTAAAGCAGTTTATCAGTGAAAAGACAGAAAAATCCCGTATCGAAAAACAGCGTTTTCAAATGCTTATTGAGAAGGAAAAGATGGATAAAGAACTGGCCATGTCTAAGAATGCTTTCATGAAAGCACAGATCAATCCCCATCTGCTTTTCAATACATTTGAGTTTGTGCACCAAAAACTAAGTGCTTACGCTCCGGAAGATGCCAAAGTAATGCTTTACCTTTCCGACATGATGCGCTTTGCAGCGAACACGCAACACAATGAAGGTTATGTTCGTTTAAGTGATGAAATTTCGCAATGTGAAAACCTGATCGGCCTGCACCGAATTACTCAAGGTGCAATTTATATCGAGTTTGCCAGCGGACCTGACCTTGATGAAATTAAATTAATTCCACTTGTTTTGCTTACTATTTTAGAAAATATGTTTAAACATGGAAACCTTAATGATGTAGAAAATAAGGCCACTATAGATGTTTACACTTTTGATGGCAAATTGCATATTGAGAGCCGTAATTTACCAAGAGCAATAAAAAGCAAGGTAGGCTTTGGTTCGGGAATGGATAATATCAGTAACCGACTTAAATATACCTACCATCAAAATGCAGAAATGACCGCAGGAATTGACGAGGAAGGTTTCTACACTTTAAACATCAGTATTTCCTTAGATGCATTAACAACAGAAGCTAAGGGTAAAAAAGCTGAACAAATTATTTCCTTTTAACAATTAAATTACGCTGAAATAATAGGCTTAAAATACTGGTCCTGCTCCATAGATTTTATATATCAAAGCCATACCTTCACTTTATGATCATTAAGTAACAAATAACTTAATTGCCAAAAAGTTGATTTTTGTCATCAAAAAAATTAAAAAAACGCTATAAAATCGTAATATTAAACCTACAAAATTTCGTTCAATACAATTAAAAACTTATTTTTGCGGCATGAAAACTATCAAATCAACCGCTCTAATATTTTCTTTAATCACCTCATTTTCATGCTTATCAATTCGTGCTCTTGCCCAAAATAAGCCAGCTGAACTAGCTAACATTTTCGAGAACATAGAGAAATTGGACGGAAATGCGATCATTAAGCGACTGGCTGATCAGCACAATTCATACAATAAAAATTTTTCAAACAACAACTTACCAAAGGAAGAATACATCATAAACAGAAAAAACTTAACCCTGATTAGTTTTAATGGCTTAGATTATTATGTAAAAAACAACAAGGTAATAGCTATTCAGGGGTTAAATCTTTCGGATAAAGTATTGAACCAAATTACAGACAAACTGGTTGTTTTAGATAGTATCCAATTTAACCTGTGTGAGTGTTCAAATGCCGAACGCTTTAATCCAAATGCAGATCTTCAAAAAATCAGGAATATCGAACGCAAATTTATGCTTACGCTTAAAATGTTATCAAGCACCGTGCGAGACATCGCTACACTTGCTAAAAAAGAAAACCCATCTTTAACTGTGGAAACCAACATTGCAAAAATGCGTTTACCAAATATTGATCATACTGATAAAACAAATACCCAATCGTTAGTTTTATTATCTAAATAACCGCATTTACATTCCATATTGCAATTAGGAAAGAATAATAATCAATCCGTTTTCTTTTCTGAATATACTTCTGCAATCTGAGCAGACAGATATTTAAAAGCAAGTGGCATTTCTGTAGCCGGATTTTTGATGCTCCCCTCAATAAAAATGAACCCTTTATAATTTATTTTGTGCAAAGCTCTTAAATAAGGTTTAAAATCGTCGCCCATAACACCAGGCAATGTCCTGCTTTGTTTTTCGGCAACCTCCGAAAATCCAATCAAGGCACCTGCCTCAATAATTTCATCAGGAGATTCTCCTTCACGCATCATATGGAATATATCGGCATTAAGTCTGAAATTAGGGTGATTAACTTCCCTTACAATTTCTGCTGCCAACTTTAACGAGGTGATAAAGTTAGTTTCGGTAGTCTCAAGGTTTTCTAACAAAATGGTAACCTTATATTTTCCGGCAATTCGCGCTAGCTTTCCAGCCAAAATAACGAAATCAGATTTTGCCTTAACGATATTATAATCTGCTGGAATGCTTCTCGCACCCGAGCTGCCCAAAACGATAAACTTAACTCCTGCCTTCCCGGCTCTCGAAAGAACAGTTTCGGTATAAGCTAAAACCTTAGCCTCATCTACCTCAGGTCCGGCTATTTTTAAACTTGCCGGGTAAAAAAGGTTACAGCTTAATACTTTACATTTTGCCGCTTTAATCTTTTTCAAATTGGCATTAAACTGATCATCGGTTAATGCAGGTGAAAGTATCTTCGGAACCGATTCACCGATCATCTTAAACCCAGAAGCATAAGCTAAACTATCCTGTGTTAAACCAGATACAATACCTAAACGCGGATATACCTGTTTATCAGAACTAAAACCACAAAAACCGATATAAATCAGGCAAATCAAAAAAGCAAGGTAGCTAAATTTTGTAATTCTCATATTCAAATGATTTGGTTAAAAAAAATGGATTCTCAAGGTTCTCCCCTCACCCGATTAAACGAATAGCTTAGCGATAAGCACCGGAGATTCTTGTTTAAAGATAATATAAAATCTGCCCATTAGGTTTTGTATCAGGAAAATCACAGATTGGAAGGAAAACAAAATAAGCAGAAGTCCACAGCGATCGAATACAAAATAATTTCGATTGGGCAGTTTTTAAATCCAGTTCGTCGACAATTTAGCTGTGTTGGTATAATAGCGGTATTTCAGCTGCAACGTTTCGCCCATAGTGGCGTCTTATCTACAAAACAAACACAAAATATTAATAAAAATATAAACAACAGCATTATGAAATCCTCAATCAAAACCTTAACAAAATCTTTATTAGCAGCTATCGTTTTAAGTTCTGCTATTTTCTCTACAAGCGCAATGGCTGATGAGAGACAATCAACTAAAGTTTCTGCACCTAAAAACGTTAACCAGGTTATCGTAAGTGGAAATGTAGAAGTTACCTTAATTCAACGAGAAAAAGAAGGTATTAGCTACAATGATGACAATACAGGCAAAGTAAAAGTAATACAAGATGGATATGCATTAAAAATCAGTTCAGAAGATAAAGAAGTAGCGAAAATAACCCTTTATGTTAATGATATCTACAGGATAAATGCATCAGATAACGCTGTGGTAAAAACACAGGGCAAATTAGCTGTTAAATATCTTCAGGTATTTTTAAAAGGAAATGCGGTTGCCGATGTCAATTCTGATACAGAAAGTTTATATACCATAATCGAAAACAACGCCGATCTAAAATTGAGCGGAGCTACTGAAAAACATACTTTGGTAATGGGTAAAACACCAAAATTGAATCTGGATCGATTTGCTGCACTAACCACAGAAATGAGTAGCCCGGATACAAATGCATTGCAAACTGTTGCATTGGCAAAATAACAAAACAAAAAGAGTAAAAAAAGCGACAGAAATGTCGCTTTTTTTTGGTGGGCTGCGAGGAATCGTGATTCCCAACTTGATTGGGAATCACGGAGTGCTCATGAATACCTCTGAATAAAAAGGACAACTTATGGATAATCGTAATTCAAGCGCTTTAAGATTCCCGCCTGCGCCTATCGTGTGGACACATCTTTTGGTTTGGATTTTTTATACGTTTTGCTAGCTTGCTTTAATAAATTTACAGGTTTTACCGAAGAACGCCGTCAATCCCAAGGCCCAGGAGAATCAAAAAAACAGGAGTAGTTCATTACAATTGGCACAAACAAACCTGAAACGCAGTAGTTTTGTGTTCGTAATCATTGAATTAAAGCTCAAAATAGCATTGAACACAAAACAAAGTGCCGCTGTTTTTTTGATGTGCGTGAGATTGTGTAAAGGGGCCATTGCTGGATTGACAAAGCGCTTTGGGTACTTTGGCGCTCCAAAGTACCATGCCACCGCGGCATAGAGCGGAAAAAAAATAACATTTATTTCCAAATTATAGTTTTTAAGATGTCAAAGCTTGCTATTAGCATGAAAGATGCTGAAATAAATCCGATAGCTATCGGATCAGCATGACGATCGACCTAGGCAACGACGCTAAAAACAAATGTAAACTAAAAGAGATGTGTCCACACGAAAGCCATGCGCGGGAATGACAATTCTGTCTATAATAAAATATTGGTTTTGAAGTATCATCATTTCGATCGTAGTGGAAAAATGATGATACTTTAATTTTCATGAAAAGTTTAAAAATTTCTCGACTTCGTTAAACCCGATTCCCATTCTACTTAAAATCAGGAACAGGTAATAAATACCCGCCAAATAAAATATACGACCATAAAAGTGTCCAGAATATATTGAATATTTGCGCAGTAACAAAAGTAAATGCGGGTTTTCCTTCCTGAAGTTTTACCAATGATGAAAACTTAGCTTCCATACCGATCGAAATAAATGCGATTGCAAACCACACGGTACGTAAACCATTTAAGGTTGGCCCAACACTTTTTGCCGTTGCAGGAGATAAAAGAAAAGAAAATACTAAAGATGCTGCAACGAAACCCAATACAAATTTCGGAAATCGTTCCCATACAATTTTCAATCCCGGGCGCTCTGCTTTAAGGATTACACCATCTTCCCCCTTAGGTTTTTTATAGGCCCACCATATTGCGATAAAAAATGCAGCAACACCAATAAAAACATTTTGCGAAAACTTGGCAATAACACCTGCTTTAACAGCTATTGGCCCAACCAAATCGCCTGCAGCAGTTACGGTTGCCGTGGTATCTAAAGTACCGCCCAGCCATGCTCCTCCAATTACTTCAGGTATATGAAAATACTTTACCGCCCAGGGCAAAATGATCATCATCGGTATAGCCATAATCAATACTAAAGTGGTTACATAAGATAATTTACGTTTATCGCCATTAATAGCGCCTGCCGCTACAATTGCTGCAGAAACCCCACATATAGATACTGCTGACGCTAATATCACACCAAATTCATCATCAACTTTTAACTTGCGGCTCAACCACATCGAAAAAAACCAAACTACGGTAACAACAATAACCGCCTGTATGATACCAGGTAAACCCGCTTTAATCAAATCGGCCGACAAAATAGTAGTTCCCAATATGACTAAACCTGTTTTAATATAAAACTCAGAGCGCACCGCTTCTTTTAGCCAGGATGGCAACCTGATTAAGTTACCTAACGCGATACCTATAAGCAGTGCAAATACCACATATTCTAATCCAAAATAGGATATACTTTTATTGCCTCCGATAATAAAGGAAATAATGGCTAACAAATAGATAAGCGCAAAACCACCAGCAAACCGTACAACATTACCCCCTGATAAACCTATAGCTACTGAAGCTAAAGCCAGAAAAACAGCACCCATTTCAACAATCCGCAATAAGTTAGCTGCTGATAATATCTTGCCCAAAAGGTCTTCACTATTTGTCCATTTAAATGAAGGTAAACTGATTGCAGTGCCATTGCTGGTTAAATAAAGTACAGTGGCAATAATCACTGTTCCCAATATCACCGCCCACCAATCTTCGGTGAGTGACTGTAAAAATGTTTTCTTATCCGGGCTTATCCCCGCATCTGTTAAGGCCCCGGTAGTATCTGCTGCGTTATTTTGATTCGACATAGTATGATGTTAATTTGATTTCAGTTCTAAAAATATTTTTTCTGGCATTTAGCAAGCTACAGCAAGCGAATACGATCTTATTATAATATAAACCGTTACCCAATATCTAACTAAAGTAGTTATTCAGCAAGATTTTATCCGTAACAAATATTTGATCTTAAATCCTTTATCGCAAATCTGTCTAAAACTCAGTAATTCATTTTTTTTGCCCGATAATAAACAGGATGTTCGATATCGGGCATTTTCAAATCCAAAATAAAAATTAAACATCTATAAAACAACAACTTAACAATGGCACCCCTATTGTAAAGCCTGTTGTAAATTATTTGAATGGACAAACTCATTGAAGAAGAAGTTTCTTCGAAAAGGAAAAAGAAAACTTACCTCATCATTTTTATCATCATCATTGTTCTCGCCATTATCTTATGGTTGGTACGGTTTTATTTTAAGCCATCATTAACCGATGCTGATATTACTACAGCCAGGGTAGAGACCGGAATAATCGAAAATACCATTAACGCTACTGGCGAGGTACTACCTGAATTCGAAGAGGTTTTAACAAGTCCGATAAACGCATCAATTAAAAATGTATTAATGGATGCCGGTAACAAAGTAAATAAAGGTCAATCGATTTTATTGCTTGATAAATCGGTTAGCCAAACAGATTATGGAAAACTTCAGTTTCAAATGGAATCAAAAGAAAATGAGATCCGTAAGCTGAAATTAGATCTGGAGAAGAGTTTTTTCGATATCAAATCCAATAACAGCATTAAACAATTACGCATCAGTAATCTTAAAGATGCGGTTTCTTCAGCTAAAAGATTATTAAAAGCCGGCGGCGGAACAAAGGAAGATGTAGAACGTGCAGAACTGGACCTCAAAGTTGCTGAACTGGAAAAACTTCAACTGGAAAATGAGATCAGGAGCAAACAGCAGACCATGAAAATTGAAATCAGGGAAGCTGAAATTGCTTTGGCCATCCAGCGGAATGATCTTGATGCGCTAAAACGAAAACTCGATCTGGCTGATGTAATTGCAACAAGGCCCGGCGTAATTACCTGGGTAAACAAAAATATAGGTTTGAGTGTACATGAGGGTGATGCTTTAGTTAAAATTGCCGATTTAAGCGGTTTTAAAGTTGCCGGAAGCATGTCAGATAACCTGCTGGATAAAATCCACAACAATATGGCTGCCATTATCCGCATCGGCAATACACAGTTACGTGGCTCCATTGTAAACATCTCTCCTTCAGTAAGCAACGCCATTGTTTCATTCGATATTCAATTGAACCAAAAAGACAGTAAAGAACTTCGTCCAAACCAAAAAGTTGATGTTTTTCTGGTTACCGCCACCAGAAACGGCGTATTAAGGATTGCCAATGGTCCGGCATTTAATGGTTCCAACCTGCAAGAAGTTTTTGTACTTAAAAATGGAATTGCTGAACGTAGAACCGTTAAAACCGGTTTAAGCAATTTCGATTATGTAGAAATTTTAAGCGGATTAAAGGCCGGCGACGAGGTAATTACCTCAGATATGGGCGATTATAAAAACACAAAAACCATAACCATCAGTAATTAAGTCTATGCGAGGGAAATTTTTATTTATGGGTTTATTGATTGTAGTTACTTTGAAGGGTTTCGCATTTCCAAAAACTGACACCCTGCAATTCACCTTACAACAGGTTGTGGAAATGGCGAAGGCAAATTCTATTGCCGCCAAACAGGCCATCACCGTAAAGGAAACCAAATACTGGGAGTGGCGCACATTTAAATCCAATTACCAACCACAACTCGCACTGGAAGGAATTTTACCGGGATACACCAAAACCTACACGCAGGTTCAACAGCCTAATGGAAGTATACTTTTTCAACCGGTACACTACGATAACTCCTCATTGACATTAAATTTTAGTCAGAGCATTGCCGCCACCGGAGGAACTGTTTATGGAACAACACAGCTCCAACGTTTTGACGATTTTGACAGGAACAGTGTGCTGTACAACGGGATCCCCTACGGCATTGGTTATACGCAGCCATTATTACAGTTTAACAGCCTAAAATGGGATAAGAAAATAGAACCCTTAAAATTCAATGAAAGCAAACAGGTCTTTATAGAAACACAGGAAAAAATCGCCATAACGGTTACAGAGTATTTTTTCGATTTGTTACTGGCACAGGTTAACCTGAACATTGCCGATTTAAATTATGGAAATACCAGACGCATTTTAACCATTGCCGGTACAAAATTCGAATTGGGCAAAATCTCTAAAAACGAAATGTTACAGCTTCAGTTAGAAGTTTTAAATGCGCAGAAGGCAGTAGGTACCGCAAAACGCGATGTAGAAATTGCCACCTTAAACTTGCGGAGCTACATTGGCATGGAAGGCGACGACAGGATTAAATTGCAGATGCCTGCAGTAGTGGCTCAAATGACCGTAATTACAGAAAAAGTTTTGGCCGAGGCTTTCGAAAACCGATCGGATGCTATTGGCTTTATCCGCCGTTTGGCAGAAGCCAAAAGAGATGTAGCAAAAGCAAAAGGTGAAAATGGCTTAGTTGCAACCTTGAATGCTAACCTTGGTTTCTCTAATGCGGCAAACAGCGCTTTCGACATTTATCGTTCGCCAAAAAATCAGCAATCTGTCGAATTAAAACTTTCTATTCCTGTAATGGATTGGGGAAGATCTAAATCGCGGACCAAAACTGCTCAGGCCAACGAGCAATTTATTACCTATGCTGTAGAGCAGGATAAACAGACGTTTAAACAACAGATTGTAACGCAGGTAACGCTTTTCAACATGATGAAAGAACAGATTCTGCTTACTGATCAAGCTGAAAATATTGCCGCCGAAAAATACAAAATTGCCAGCGAGCGGTACGTTTTGGGCAACCTGAGCATTACCGACCTCAGTATCGCCTTTCAGGAAAACGACAGGGCTAAACGCGATTATGTTTCCTCCCTGCGCGATTTCTGGGGTGCTTACTACCAGCTTCGTTACCTCTCGCTTTACGATTTCGAAAAAAACAGAAAAATAACCTATTAATAAATCTTAATTACTAATTATACACTATGATTCGCTTACAAAACATTGAAAAAGTTTACCGGACCGATACGGTAGAAACACTTGCCATCAACGGAATCAGCCTGGATATTGCTAAAGGTGAGTTTCTTTCGATCATGGGTCCATCGGGCTGTGGTAAAAGTACGCTCCTGAACATCATGGGTTTACTGGATGAGCCATCAAAAGGAAACATTAAAATCGACGAACAGGATATCAGCCGGTTCTCTGATCAGAAACTGGCAAAATTCAGAAACCAAAAACTGGGTTTTATCTTTCAAAGTTATCACCTGATCAATGATTTGCGGGTATTGGACAATGTAGAATTACCACTACTGTACCGCACTTCATCAGCCAAAGAACGAAAAGTGCTTGCTACTGCAGCTTTAGAAAAAGTTGGTTTAAGTAACCGCTTAAAACATTTCCCCACACAGCTCTCGGGCGGTCAGCGGCAGCGTGTGGCCATTGCAAGGGCTATTGTTGGCAATCCACAGATTATTTTAGCCGATGAACCCACCGGAAATTTAGATAGTGCCATGGGAAACGAGATTATGGAGATCCTGATCAACCTGAATAAAAACGAAGGCACCACCATTGTTATGGTAACACATGATGAAAGCATGGCACATAAAACACACCGTCTGGTGCGTCTGTTTGATGGTTCACAAGTTCAATAACCCGAAATTATGCTAAAAAACTACTTTAAAATAGCACTGGCTGTATTGAAACGGAGAAAATTCTTCACTTTCATCAGCCTGTTCGGGATTAGCTTTACACTCACCATTTTGATGGTGGTTACCGCACTGGCTGATAAAATGATCAGTCCGGATTACCCCGATTATAAAAGAGAACGTTCATTATACATAGAAAGGATTGAAATCAAAAATTCCAAAGAAGGTTGGATGAACAGCAGTAATGTTTCTGTTTATTTTCTGGAACATTATGTAGCTACCTTAAAAAACCTGCAAAAAATGGCCATTACCTCTGGTTCGAAAGCATCTAATGCTTATGTAAACAATAAAAAACTGGTTATAGGCTATCAATACACCAACGCAGATTATTGGAATGTACTGGAATATAAATTTCTGGAAGGAAAAGCATTTTCACAAAAGGAAATCCATAATGCAGAATTGGTTGCGGTAATTTCGAAAGAAACGAAAGAAGCTTATTTTGGCGATGAAAAATCGGTTGTGGGCAAATTTATTTCTGCAGACAACATCAATTACAGGGTTATTGGAGTAGTTGAAAATGTATCAGAAACAGTCCGGAATTTTAATGGCGATATGTATTTACCTTACAGTATTGCAAAAGAAAATCGCAACAACACTGATGTAATGGGTGCTTACAATGCAGTTCTGCTCGCAAAAAGCAAAGCTGATCTTCCTAAACTAGAAAAGGAATTTAACCAGATGATCAAGAAAGTACCAATTCCTAAGGATTTTGATAAACTGTACTGTAATGCCGATCCGTTTTTTACCAGCATTAGCAGAAGAATCGGAGGCAATTCTACAAATGGTGCAGTTGCAAAAGTAATTACTTTGGCCGGCGGGTTTGTACTGCTTTTCTTGTTACTGCCAACCATCAACCTGGTTAATATCAACATCACCAGGATTATGGAACGCTCGTCTGAAATCGGTGTCCGTAAAGCCTTTGGTGCCTCTTCAAAAACATTGGTTTACCAGTTTATTGTAGAAAATATGATCCTTACCTTTCTTGGTGGATTTATCGGCATAATCCTGTCGCTCATTGTTATTGCGCTCATTAATGAATCCGATTTTCTTTCCAACATGCACCTTACAATGAATTTCGCAGTACTGTGTTATAGTTTCCTTGCCTGCGTATTTTTCGGACTCATCTCTGGTGTTTATCCAGCCTGGCGGATGTCGAAATTGAATGTAGTTAAAGCCCTTAAAGCCTAAAAGATATTATGATGTTTAAACACCTATTTAAATTGATATGGAATAAAAGGAAACAGAATTTTCTTTTCCTTTCCGAAATCCTGATTTCCTTTCTGGTGATATTTGCGGTTTTTTCTTACCTCACTTATTATTACCAGAATTATAGCAAGCCACTTGGTTTCGATTATAAAAGAGTTTGGTCGGTTGCTTACGGTAATGGCCAGCTTCCAAAAAACCGCGATTCGCTGGTTACTTTTTATGATAATCTCACTAAGTCATTAAAAGCCATGCCGCAAATCGAAAGTATCTCCCTTTCAAGTTCTAATTATCCCTATTCAGATAGTTTTATGAGTACAGGACTCACACATAACAGACGAAAATACGATCGTGTGAGTAATTACATGGTCGGCAATGATTATCAGAAAGTATGGAACGTTTCTTTACTCGAAGGCAGGTGGTTTTTACCGGAAGATGCGGTAAGCAAAAACAAAGGGGTTATTATTAATGAAACCTTAAAAAATGAGATGTTTGGAAAACAAAAAGCAATAGGAAAGTTTATTGGCGATTTTGATGACAGAAACAAATTAAAGGTTATTGGCGTAGTAGCTGATATTAAAGCGAACGGCGATTTCCAGCCTGGCAGTAATGCTTTGTTCAGCCCTTTAGATACAGGTTACCTAAGGTGGACTGGTACGGTTTTAATTAAAGTACGCGAAAGTGCAGACGCCACTTTCGAAAGTAAATTGTATAAATTTATGGCAACCTCTACACATAACGCAGTGGAAATACAACATGTAGATGAAATGCGCGATAAGAGAAATAAGCAAACCATTATCCCAATGGTTATTTTTATCATTATTGCCAGTTTTCTGATTATTAATGTTGCATTGGGTTTATTTGGCGTTTTGTGGTATAATATCAATAAAAGAAAGGGAGAAATCGGCTTGCGCAGGGCCATCGGTGCAAGCGGCCGATCGGTCTCTTATCAATTGGTTATGGAAGCGATTATATTGGCTACCATGTCCTTACTGGTTGGTTGTTTCTTTGCTATCCAATTCCCATTACTGAGTGTTTTTAATATTCCTGCAAGTGTTTATATCATTGCGATGCTCTTATCGGTGGCATTCATTTATCTACTGGTTTTGTTCTGTTCGTTATATCCCGGTAAACAGGCTGCCAGCATCCACCCTGCTGTTGCATTGCATGAAGAATAACTTATCTTACCTTCGCATATGATATTAATTGTTGATGATGATATAGCTGTACGCACTTCACTTTCGCTTCTTTTAAAAAACACTGGAAATGAAATTGTGAGTACAGATAGTCCTGTTCAGGCTTTTGAGGTGGTAAAAACCCAAAAGCCTGAACTTATTATTCTGGATCTGAACTTTTCTATTGGTACTTCGGGCAAAGAAGGTATGGACCTGCTCAAAAAAATTAGGACTTTTGATGCAGCTGTGCCTATAATATTGATTACTGGATGGGCAAGCATCGAACTTGCTGTACAGGGAATGAAACTGGGTGCAAATGATTTTATCAATAAACCATGGAATAATGACTATGTATTACAGTCGGTAGAAACGTTACTACAGTTAAACGGCAAAAAAGTAATATCAAGAAGCCGAAAAGAGCTCGATAAAAAATATAATTTTAAGCAAATTATTGGGGAAGATCCGGGTTTGCTGGCCATTCTAGAAACTATTGGCCGTGTAGCATCTACCAATGCCTCAATTCTGATTACAGGTGAAAGTGGAACGGGTAAAGAACTGATTGCGGAAGCCATCCATGAAAACAGCAACCGCATGAGTAAAGCCTTTGTAAAAGTAAACCTGGGCGGCATTTCTTCCTCTTTATTTGAGAGTGAAATGTTTGGCCATGTCCGGGGTGCATTTACTGATGCCCGTTTTGACAGAACCGGCCGTTTTGAAATGGCAAATAAGGGTACTATATTTCTGGATGAAATTGGCGATCTGGAAGCTTCGAGTCAGGTAAAACTACTAAGGGTACTGCAAGACAGAACTTACGAGGTTTTGGGCAGCAGCCGCACCAAAACGGTTGATACCAGGGTAGTTTGTGCCACCAATAAAAACCTGAATGAAATGGTGGCTTCGGGTCTGTTCAGAGAAGATTTATTGTACCGGATCAATTTAATTACCATTCATCTGCCTGCTTTAAGAGAACGTCCATCAGATATTCCATTACTTGTAAATTTCTTCATTAACAACATGAAAGAGATTTATAACCGTCCTGATTTATCCATCTCCTCAGCGGCAATGCGCTGGTTGCAACAACTTGCCTTGCCAGGAAACATCAGGCAGTTAAAAAACCTGGTAGAACGAACAGTATTGATCAGCCATAAAAATGAATTGGGAGTCGATGAATTTCAATCTCAATTGAGTTTATCCCCTTTAAGGAACGAAAAAGTAAAATTGCCTGGCGTTGGCACGATGACTTTAGAGCAGATGGAAGCTGAAATGGTTAAACAAGCGATGAATTTCCATAAAAACAGGATTACAAAAGCTGCTGCATCTTTGGGCATTACCCGAAATGCACTTTACCGGCGGTTAGAAAAATATCAAATCCCTTTTAATGAAACTGAAGACTAAATATATCCTTTTTTTAGTGCTGCTCCACCTGATCTGTCTGGTGATGAGCTACTTCATTTTCAAAGAAAATAAGCTTATTTTCTTAGTTGCTGAGGTATTTATTATCATTTCAATATTGATTTCGCTGAGTTTATACGAACAGTTAATTGCGCCGCTTAGCTATTTGAGTCAGGGTGTTTCGGCAATAAAGGACAAAGATTTTAATGTTAAGTTTCTGTCTACCGGCAAAAAGGAAGTAGATGAACTGGTAGATGTTTACAACCGGATGATCGATGAACTTAGAACCGAACGGACCAAACAACAAGAACAGCACTTTTTTCTCGAAAAACTGATTCAAACCTCGCCTACCGGCATTATTATATTGGATTACGATAAGCAGGTTAAACAGATTAACCCAAAAGCTATCGAAATTTTAGCCAACAACCAACATCTAATTGAAAACCAGATACATGAAATAAAAACATGCAGTTCTAAAGTAGTGCGCGTTAACGGGCTACATACCTACAAGATCCAGAAATCAAGATTTATTGACCGGGGTTTTGAGCGTATATTTATCATGATAGAAGAGGTAACCGCCGAAATTTTTGCGGCAGAGAAAGGTGTGTACAATAAAGTGATCCGAATGATGGCACACGAAGTAAACAATACTATAGGACCCGTAAATTCGATCATCAATACCGCGCTATCGCAACAAAATCTGTGGCTAAACCAACAGGACTATTCCTTGAAAAATGCGTTAAAGGTTGCTGCAGACAGGAATCAGAACCTAAATATTTTTATGCGCAACTTTGCTGATCTGGTTAAACTACCAGCGGCAAACAGAAAAAGAATAAACCTGGTTGAGCTGATAAAATCGGTTACTGAACTTATGTATTTTCAGGCAAACGAAAAAAATATTAAAATTGATTTCGAAAGTACCCATGAAAGCTATTTTATCTCGGCCGATGTTGAACAAATGGAACAGGCACTGATCAATATTATTAAAAATGCAATTGAAGCCATCGAAAATACAGGAAAAATTACATTAACGTTAGATCAGTCTAAGCAAATGCTCACCATTTCAGATACCGGAAAGGGAATCTCACAACAAGATACTGAACAGCTGTTCAGTCCATTCTTCAGCACTAAAAAAGATGGACAGGGAATTGGATTGACCTTAGTGCGCGAAATTCTTTTAAACCATAACTTTGATTTCTCGCTAAAAACAATACAACCTAACGAAACACAGTTTTCGATCAAGTTTACATTAGGTTGATCGGTTAGAGATCATCAAAGTAAATATATTATTTTAAGCCCTAAACAGGCAGAGCAGTTTCGCGTTTGGCCTGTGTAATTACAAGTGAACTATTCAGGGTACCTATGTTATCTAAACGACCAAATTTATTGGTTAGAAAATCGTTATAAGCGATCATATTTCTGGCAACAACCTTTAACATAAAATCAAAGCCGCCTGTAGTATGGTAACATTCCAATACCTCATCGAATTTGCTTACCTCCTGCTGAAATAACCTGAAGGTATTAACAGAATGATTGGTAAGCTGAACCTGCAGATAGCAGATCATACAGTTGCCGAATTTATTAGGATCAATTAATGCCACCACAGAAGAAATGAACCCTAAACGTTCCAGTCGTTTTACACGTTCCTGAATCGGAGATTTTGAAAGATGTAGTATAGCGGCAAGTTCTTTGTAGGTTAGCCTTGCATCTTTCTGTAAAAGTGCTAAAATATCTCTGTCAGTTTGGTCAGGAGTGTATAATTCCATTATAGTGATTAGTCTATTTATTTCTTTTAGGCTTAGTTTTATAATGAATACCCAAATATATGAATACTCTCTATTAAACCCTTATGCAGATCATAAAAAAAAGAACAAAATTTTGCTTAAAAGTATAATTAAAACTACAAACGAAATTAAATTCCGCAAAAACCCACTCAACAGGACATTTTCCCTATTTAACAACCATCTTCGTTTTAATTGTTAATCGGAAGGATATTTGTTTAACGAATGAAACAACTGCTATCAGCAGTGCGTTGATTTAGTTTAGTTAATGATAACAAGAGCGCCAGCGCGATGCTGGCGCTTTTGCTTTTTAAATTATACCCTTACCTGGTGTAAATTCACTTCAAGTAGCCCCCCTGCTCCACCATCTTTAAGCACAACTGGCTCCCTATTTCCAATTTCAATACAAGAAGATAAAAAAATGATCATGTCGAAAATCTTCAACTTTTTTTGGAATATTCAGTTTTTAGCTTTTACTTTGAAAAACAAAGCACTTTACAAAACATCAACGAAGCTGTTTTTTTATCCATAGTAACTTTGAAATACAAAGCACTTTAAAAACCAAAAACATGAATCAATTGAATAAATTACGCTCACAGGATCCCCTATACTTTGGCGGATTAATTATGGTAGCCATTTCTGCAATCATTTTTGGATTAACCATCAATATCGAACAGGAAAATAGTACAGGTGTATTTTTTGTTAACTATGCCCTTTCTGCAGTTTATCAAATATGTTTAATTGTACATCTTTTTTCGAATTATAAATGGCATTGGGGGCAAGGAAAATTACACCATACGGTTTTATTACTCATTCTATTATTCATTAGCGCATTTAGTTTAAACCGCGAAATGAATGTATTTGATAGCTCAGTAACATGGTGCTCAATATGGATTATCCTGTCGGTTGTTACGCTAATCCTTGCCTCGAACTTTAAATTGGTCCTTTTACAAAAATTCAGGTATATCCTCTTCTTTTTTGTTGGATTAGCCCTGATGCTTTTTATTTATTATTCAATATTTCTATTTCCGCTCTATTTCATCAGTTTAATTGGTTTAGTGGCTTTAGGCATTTCAATTCATACTTATGTTCCTTTATTTTTAACCATCATTACCATTGCCCTTATCACAAAGGCCATACGCATCGATAGAAAATTGTGGTATCCAACGGCAGCTGGTTGCCTATTACCCCTTATCGTACTAACCTTTTTCTCATTAAAATGGCAACAAACCAGTGAAAAAATAAACTCGATAATCAATAGAAATAGTCTGAATGATTCGAAATTGCCTGCATGGGTTGAAGTGGGCCAGCAACTTGAACCAACTTTTGTTACCGAACGTTTATTGAAAACAGGATTCGTGTATCACGAAGCGGATATAGACCATCTTTTTTTTGGGGGGATGCCTAACAGATCATTTGACGAGAAACAACAACATGATCCATTGGTGGTGATTGCTACACTATTGTTTAAAAAACCTAACCTCGATGAAAAAGAAAGAATCAATATTTTAAAATCATTACATCGGGCAAGGCATCAGGCGCAAGAGCGTTTATGGGCAGGTGACTACCTCGAAACCATAATTACAATCAATAACATTAAATTATTTCCGGCCTATCGAATGGCTTATACCGAAAAAACAGTATTGATTAAAAACAATGCTAAGTCCTCCTGGAGCAGTCAGGAAGCTATTTACACTTTTAATCTTTCAGAGGGTTCGGTAGTTTCTTCATTATCGTTATGGATAGCGGGAAAAGAAGAAAAATCGAGGTTGACTACAAAAGCTAAAGCAGATTCTGCTTATAATACCATTGTAGGTGTAGAACAACGTGATCCTTCTGTAATTCATTGGCAAGAGGGCAATACCATCACAATACGGGTATTTCCTTGCACGCCTAAGGAAAATCGCAAGTTTAAGATTGGTATAACCAGCCCGCTCCGGAAAGAAGGAAAGCAGCTGATCTATCAACCGATATTTTTTGAGGGTCCGGTTGCCAGCAATGTTTTAGAAACTACCCAACTCACCTATTCAGGCAATATAACGGGATTAAAACTACCCAAATCTTTTAAAGAAATGGATCGGAATGTTTATTTATCTGAAGAAAAACAGCAATTGAATGCAAGTATTTCATGTTTGGCACCTCCATTATCAACGGCAGCATTCTCTTTTGCTGGCAGCAGTTATCAACTCGCCAATTACAATAAAAAATATAACTCATTTAGTCCAGATTGCATATATCTGGACATTAACCGTAGCTGGAGTAAAGCAGAATTCGATTCGGTTTGCATGATGGCGCAAGAAAAACCTGTCTATGTTTTCGATCGTGCGATGATTAAACTTACACCGCAAAACCGCGAAGAGCTGTTTAACAAACTTTCTGGCTACACTTTTAGCTTGTTTCCGATCCAGGAAATAAGCGCTCCCGAAAAAACATTACTTGTATCGAAGGGAGGTGTACAAACCCCTAACCTAAACGACCTGGGGGATAGCCATTTTAGCAAGGAACTTGTAAATTATTTAAAAGTGCCAAAACAGATCCATTTTTTTAACCTGGGAATATTAGAAAGCCCATATCTGAAAGCATTAAAAGAACTTCGGGTATTTAACTATGCGTCTGGAAGTATGGAAGCTCTGGACAAATTAATGGCCAATCATTTATTTATACAGAATCAAGAAAACGAGCAAACTGTTGTAATTGAAGATGCAGCTTTAATGATAAAAAAAGCAGATAATGTACAGACTCAAAATGCCCCTGATCATTTGTTACGCTTATTTGCCTATAATGATATTATGAAAAAAGTAGGCCCGGATTTTTTCTCGAAAAATTACATCAAACCAGATTTAGTTGCAGAGGCAGAGCAAGCTTTCATTGTATCACCTGTATCGAGCTTAATCGTACTCGAAACACAAAAAGATTATGATCGTTTTAATATTGAGGAGAACAAAAACAGTTTAAAAAATGCTTCAATGAAATCATCGGGTGCCGTACCAGAGCCACACGAGTGGGCACTTTTTGCCCTTTGCTTGAGCTTTATTAGCTATATGTTTTTTAAAAGGAAAGATAAAAAGGCTATTGTATGTTAGCTATCAATCTCAAAAAACCAGTCTTTCCCTTTATGTTAGTGGGAATAAGTTTCGTGTATTTTATTATACTATTATGGTTTCTACCTGGCTTTTTAAACTGGGGTATAAATTTATATACAGGACTCCTGTTATCTCCATTTATCTGCAACTTTAAAAGCGGTCAATTCTCTTTAAGGTACTTAATCCCTGCTGTTATAGCAATTGTTTTTGCTATTTGTATACCAGTTAAGACCTTCTTTCTTATTGCGTTGTTATTTGCGACATTATTATTTATAGAAAATAGCCTGGGCAAGTTAAGCGAAGCTTTTTTGTTTTTACTTTTTCTCCTTTCTCCGGTATTTAAATATCTTATTTCCATTGTCGATTTCCCCATCCGCTTATGGCTTACCACCAAAGTAACAGCGCTTCTTAATGCAATAGGCATGCAAGCTACTGCCGTTGGGAACATTATCGAACTCGAAAAACATAGTTTTGCAGTAGATCCGGCCTGCGCAGGCTTAAATATGCTCGTTATTTCGCTCATCATCTGTTTATTCTTATTGGTATATTACCAAAAACAGACAGATAAGCAGTTACGATTTATACTGGTTGGCGGACTGTTTTTCCTAACTATCGGATTAAACATCTGCAGCAATTTTTTCAGGATCTTGTTATTGGTATTTTTCAAAAGTATGCCTGGTACCATTTCTCATGATGCGATCGGGCTAATCTGCTTGTCTATTTATGTTATTTTGCCGTTAATATTTATATCGAAAGCTATAATCAAACGCTTTTCGACGGTCAAACAGCTTTCTAATCAAAGCAGCTCAGTAAGTTATAATATCAGGTTTCAGTTATTACATATCACCTTATTGGCTTTGCTTATTTTTATTGCCCGAAATATTATAAAAGCGGATCAATTGACGCCTATTAACAATCAAATTCAATTATCCGGCTTTAAGAAGAAGCAATTGGAAACAGGAATATCCAAGTTCGAAAATAACGAAGCCCTGATCTATATCAAGCCTGCGGCATTTTATGTTCCCGGGCATGACCCTAAACTATGTTGGACAGGCAGTGGTTATAATTTTAATAATATTAAAAAAGAAAAAGTAGCCAATACTGAAATTTACACTGCCATCCTCAGCAAAGGAACTGATCGGATTTATGCTGCCTGGTGGTTCGACAATGGCACGGTTAAGAGCATTGATCAGCTATTTTGGAGATGGACTGGAGCAACAGGATCAAAGCTTTTTTATCTGGTAAACGTAAATGCGAACAATCGTAAAGACCTTCACCATCAAGTGATGCAATTACTGGCAAATCAACATTATTTAACTGGCAAGCGATGAATACGGAAGAACAAAAACTAAGGTTACACGTCAAAATATATATCTGTACAATTATTGCTGGATTGGCGATAAGCGGATTAACGGCTTTTCCGTTAGAAACCGAAATAGCTTATTTGGTTAAACACAGTGAAACATACCCAATTAGCCTTAAAACCTGGCTTAGAACGGTTTATCAGGCCATTAAAGCGACTAACCTAAGCTATCCATTTTTAAGTTATGGCACCGATTGGCTGGCTTTTGCCCATCTCATGTTGGCCGTACTTTTTATCGGCCCACTAAAAGACCCTGTAAAAAACAAATGGGTGATCGAATTTGGTATGATCTGTTGTATTGCGATTATACCATTGGCTATAATTGCGGGAAATATCCGTCATATCCCGGTATTTTGGCAAATGATCGATTGTTCTTTTTGCATTCTCGGAATTATCCCATTGATATTATGCCGCATTAACATCAAAAAAATTGAAATACTGGAAGAACATTATGGACTTTGTAGATAAACATTCCATCGTAAGGAAAATATGGGGCAATACAGATATTATTCTTTTTATTTTTGCCGGTGCCGCAGCAGAGTTTAGCCTGAATAAAGCTGTTGATTGGTTATATTTTACCGGTAAACTGCCTAAAGATCCATTGGGAAGACTTTTTTCTACGGTTGCCTATGCGCAAAAAATCGTATTTTCTACTTTAACTGAAGCCCATGTAGCGATAGATCAGATTACGATGATCCATCGGCATGTTGAAGCTGGAAGAGGTGCTAAAATTCCAGATTGGGCCTACCGGGATGTGTTATTTATGCTGATTGATTATTCCATCCGCGCTTTCGAAGTGCTGGAAAGAAAACTCACTTTAACAGAAAAAGAGGAAATATTTACCACTTTCTATCAAGTTGGATACCGCATGAAAATAAACGGGCTCCCAACCGATTTTGCGGCATGGCAAATGATGCATGAACAACAGCTCCAGGAAAATTTAATATATAGCCGCTTTTCTCATGATCTTTTTGATCAGTATAAAAAACACCTGGGTGCGCTGAGGTATCTGTTAATGCGAAAAATACAGGCACTGATCGTTCCACTTAAAGTGAATGAGTTGCTTAAACTAGGGGAAGGAAAACCCATTAAACCAGTGCTTGCTTTATACAAAATAAGCAGAAAAATGAAGGTGAACAAACCGTTACGAAACTTAATTCTTCCGGCAGCGTATAAGACACAGATTTTGAACCTCGAAGCTTTTTAAGCATAATGAAGCTGTATCACAAAGTTAATTTCAACTCGTATTGTCACGTTGAGCTCAGCCTGTACTGAGCTTGACGAAGTATCGAAACGCCCTGCCAAGGCCTATTTAATCTAGTACTTCGACAGGTTACCATTGAAAGAATCCAATAAAATGGTCGTCATTGCGAGTAACCATCAGGTCTGTGGCCTGAAAAAAACAGGAATGACATCCTATATGCACTTTCTAAAGTATTAGGTTTAAGATTTTGCATCCTGCAAAACTCATTGGGCTAAGATGTCTAAGGTGGTCGTAAAATTTAAAGACTATGCAGTTTAATTAACCACCTTAGACACCTAAGAACATCTAATTCATTAAATAATCTTTTAAGCTTTACATCATACAAAGAACATGTAAGCTTGTATGTATGGCCTTGAATGTCTTATATGGTCAAAAAAATAACACTAAATATCAGTTGTTTACATAAACGTCATTATAAGGCAAGAAGCAGTCTTAAAGCCCACGCTGGTAGCGATCGTTATAAGAATGCTTCGCCGGCTGAAAAAGCCTTCTCGCATCTGATAGCAATCGAATGACGATTCTGCGCGGCCAATTAATTCTTTTAAATTCCCTGTCTTTCATACCGATTTTAGGCAATAAATTGAATCCATCATTGACATTGTTTTCCAAACAACTATTAATCAATAGGTTAACTACTTCCATACTTAACAGGAGTTCTTTATAAGCGCTATAAAAAAACTGTTCGCCGCCGCACATTTACTGTTCGAAAATGAACAGCCTTCGATAAGCAAATGAGCAGAAACACCTCTTAAGAAGCAATTAAGGACACATTTGTATTTTGGCACCAGCTTGGTTAACCCTGCAAATGAATAACATTGGTACAAACTGATTCGCAGTAGCAGACAGACTACCATCGTATAAAAAAAATAACATTTAATTAAACACAGATGAAAACCTCAATTAAAACGCTGATCACCATTGTACTTACCCTAATAACCTTAACAGCTATCCTTCCAAACAATTTAAGGGCCGCAGAAAAAAACAGGACGTTAATTTACAACATTCAAAACTTTAGAAAGATTGTGATAAAGGGCAATGTAGAAGTAGTATTGGTTCAGGGGAATGCGATTGGAGTATCTTATGCCGATGACAATACTGGAAATGTGAAAGTTACCCAGCAGGGCGAGGTGCTACGTATTGCCAGCCAAGATAAAGAAAAGTGTAAACTTATTGTTTATGTAAACGATATCTACCGTATTGAGGCAGATGAAAATGCAGTAGTAAAAACAGAAGCAAAACTCACCACGAAATTTCTCCAGATCATTCTTAAGGGAAATGCCTTTGCCGATATTGACACCAGTACTGAGGGGCTGTATACTGAAATTCTCGACAGCAGTACGTTAAAATTAAAAGGTAACACCAATCGCCATGCTTTGATTATGGGCAAAGCAACCAATTTAACCATCGATCATTTTGCTGCTGCCCAAACGGATGTTAGCCAGGTAGAAACCTCTGAGGAAGAAATTGCCGCTCTTGTTCTTTAGAAAAATTCTAACCTCTATCATTTACAGATTCTGATAGAATGGTCGTCATCTCGATCCGATAGGTATCGGATGTAGCACCGCGAAATGGAGAGATCTTTGGACTATCTTAAAAGATTTCTCCACTGCGGTCGAAATGACGATGCTTCGAGACCATTCGCGGTGCTTAACTTAACGGAATTGGGTCTTGCTTATATAAAAAGATGCTAGCCACTGACCTTTAATCAAGTACCATGTCTGATTTGATTTTAAATTAGCTTTAAAAAAATTCACTTAAAACAAAAGCAGCTCTCTTCAGAACTGCTTTCAAACCTGGGCTAAGGGTCAATGTCATTAAGTTAAGAGATAAATCACAAAAAGATGTCACCCTGAGCGTAGTCGAAGGGCATTTATTTGCGATTTATCCATCTCAAAAAGTCTTCGACTACGCTCAGACTGACGACCGCGGTACTTATTTAGCTTTGCTCAATTTCCTTCAGGCTATTCATTTTTTTATAGGCTAAGAATCCTTTGATATCTTCAAAGTGTTCACGAACACGTTTATTACCAAATTCAAATACTTTTTGTACCAATCCATCTAGGAAATCCCGATCATGCGATACCAAAATTAAAGTACCGTCAAAATCTTTCAAGGCATCTTTAATAATGTCTTTGGTTTTCATATCCAAATGGTTGGTGGGCTCATCCAGGATTAATACATTTACAGGCTCTAATAACAATTTAATCATCGCTAAACGCGTTTTCTCGCCGCCAGAAAGTACTTTAACCTTTTTAGTCGTATCATCGCCACTAAACATAAAGGCACCTAGAAGGTCTTTGATTTTTATTGAACCGTCGCTTAAAGGAATCTGATCAATGGTTTCGAATACCGTGAGGTTTTCATCAAGTAATGCGGCCTGGTTTTGCGCAAAATAGCCGATTTTAGCATTGTGCCCTACTTTTAAACCGCCTTCAAAATCTATCTCGCCCATAATGGCTTTAATCATAGTCGATTTACCTTCGCCATTTTTACCAACGAAAGCTACTTTTTCTCCCCGTTCGATGACCATGGATGCTTTTTCGAAAACAACATGATCGCCATAAGTTTTGGTAAGTTCTTCTACCATTACCGGATACTGACCTGAACGTGGCGATGGCGGAAACTTTAATCTCAATGCCGATGTATCTACTTCATCAATTTCGATTACTTCAAGCTTCTCGAGCATTTTAACACGCGATTGCACCTGTAAGGTTTTAGAATAAGTTCCCCTAAAACGATCAATAAACTCCTGGTTATCGGCAATAAAACGTTGCTGTTCTTCATAGGCCTTTAACTGGTGGATACGGCGATCAGCACGTAGCTGGAGGTAATGTGTATATTTTGCTTTATAATCATAAATCCTGCCCATAGTTACCTCAATGGTACGGTTGGTAATGTTATCTACAAAAGTACGATCGTGTGAGATGACCATTACGGCCTTCGCCGAATTGATCAGGAAATCTTCCAGCCATTGAATACTTTCGATATCCATGTGGTTGGTAGGCTCATCCAGTAAGATCAGATCAGGTTTCTTTAATAAAATCTTGGCTAACTCAATCCGCATACGCCATCCACCCGAAAATTCAGAAGTTTGGCGGCTAAAGTCTTTGCGTTCAAAACCCAAACCCTTCAACACTTTCTCTACTTCCGCATCATAATTGGTTTCTTCAATCGAATAAAATTGCTCACTTAGTTCCGATACGCGCTCAATAAGCCTCATATAATCATCACTTTCGTAATCGGTACGGATAGTAAGTTGCTCGTTCAGTTCATCAAGCTCTTTTTGCATCTGATTTACCTCCGCAAAAGCCTTCATGGTTTCCTCAAAAACAGTAACATTGTCATGAGTGAGCAAATGTTGTGGCAAATACGCAATCACCGCTTCTTTCGGACCTGTTACATTACCGGAGGTAGGTTTGGCTACATCGGCAATGATCTTTAGAATGGTCGACTTGCCTGCACCATTTTTACCCATTAGCGCAATTTTATCATTCTCGTTTATCGAAAAGGTTACATCGCTAAAAAGGGTAGTTCCGCCAAATGAAACGGAGATGTTATTTACATTAATCACAAACTGGGAATATTAAATTAGCGGCAAAGATAAAGGAAAGCGGTTAAATTTAATAGCCAGTATGGAAAAACCTCAAACTATTGATTCCATCTCATAAAATTTGAACTGAACGAAATTCAAACAAGAAGCTGTATCATAAATATTGAACTGTCAATCTGAGGGATAATTTATTTTATAAAAATCAATATAACAGAACGCTCTATTGCTATGTTCCGGAGAGGAATCGTCATTGCGAGAAGGCTTTTTCAGCCGACGAAGCAATCTTACAACGATCGCTAACAGCGTGCGTATTAAGATTGCTTCGTGCCTCGCAATGACGACCTTTTTTTGGATTCTGTCAATGGTAGCTTGTCGAAGGACCTGTTTTAGATTTCTTACAGGTCGTTTCGATACTTCGTCAAGCTAAGTACAGGCTGAGCTCAACGTGACAAATCCGATTGAATTACAATTTATGATACAGCCTCTATACAATCCTTAGCTATACTTAATCAAAATCCAACCAAATATGCTATTTATGAAGTTTTTTCGCTCTTAAATATTCAATAAGTTCTTTTGGCCGGTCGGTCTGGATCAGGTTTGCTTTACGGCTGATCAGCCAACCCCAGCTTTCATCTTTTTTGTTTTCTTCAACCGCCAGGTCATCATCATGACCACCGTTCTGTTCTGGCCATAAGCTATTGATCCATAAACCATAATTTGTTCTCAGGCTGGCAATATTTTTTAAAACCGACAAGGTATCGGTACTGAAGTTGGCCTGGATAATGGTTTTTTGATGGGGTTTATAACTTGCGATAATTTCTGAAGCATCAGCTCTTTTCATATCTACTATTGGCATGATGGTAATGTCTTCCTCAATTTTACCTACCTCCTGCTCTATCTGGGGCAATGGTGTACTTCCCTTTACATTCACAATGGCCTGGCCGATCATTCCCTTTTCGCGCAATTCCTTAATCACCTGCGGATAATAATCATATCCCTTATCTACATCAATAATGATCTTATCTTTCGCAAAGGCCAGGATTTCTTTAAAGGTTGGCACACGGTGTTTAGTTGGATGGCCTGAACCTGAGCGTAGGAAAAATGTTTTTATTTCAGACAGGGTATAATCAGAAACGTCACCTTTTCCTGTCGTGGTTCTATCAATGGTTTGATCGTGCATGATCACCAAATGGCCGTCTTTTGTTTTCTTCAGATCCAGTTCCATAATGTCGACTCCCATAGCAATACAGTTTTTAAGGGCCTGGATTGAATTTTCAGGCGTATTGCGCCAGTCGCCGCGATGCGCAGTAACCAATACCCTTTGGCTTCTAGGGTTAAGTATTTCTTTTAAACTAGCTTCTGGTACCGATTGTGCAAACCCACTAAAAGCAATGAATGCTATTGATAACTGTAAAATAATTCTTTTCATTTCGTTTTTATTAAAATTTGATGGTATTTATGGATTTTGTTTAATTGCGGGATCTGTATCAATCTGGTCTTGCGGAATAGGTTGCAGCAGATCGTGGTCTGTAATTCTGGTGGTTATATTTTGCGAGGCAAACCAGGCGTTCATTACCGAAATGGCAGTACCTGTTCTAAGCAGATCAAACCAACGCTGGCCTTCCCCTATCAGTTCCAATCTTCTCTCCAGGGCAATCGCAGCCCTTACCTCTACCACACTTTGCTGTGAGGCATCGGCCAGGCCTGCTCTCCTTCGTACCAGATTCAGGTAAGTTTTTGCTGTCTCAGTATTCCCCAGCTCATTTTCATCTTCAGCCAGCATTAACAACACATCTGCATAACGCAATACCACAAAGTTGCTGCCTCCGTCTATAGGTGTTGTTGCCGAAGCTTTCAGCTTGGTAGAAAAAGGAGTTCCGGCACTGGTTAGACCAACATAAGCTGTTTTGCGTTTATCCGAAGCACTATATAACTGATAGAAACTTTTGGTTGGCAGGTTATGGCCTTTTGCGCCGCTGATGGTACCCGATGGGCTGAACTGCTGGTAAGCTGAACTGCCTTCGCTATTTCCGTTTATTCCAGATGCAAACTGCACTGCAAAAATAACTTCATTATTGTTCTTGTTAGTCAATGCGAAAATGTCAGCTGGCTCAGCAAGCAACTGGTGCCTTCCCGAGGCAACTACATCTGCCAGTACGGCTTTGCTTTCTGTAAATTTGCCCAAAGTCAGATAGACTTTCCCGATTAAAGATTGGGCAGCTGTTTTAACAGCTTTTCCCGGTGTAGTGGTACTTGCAGGCAATTCTTGTATGGCATTGGTCAGGTCTGAAATGATCTGCGCATATACCAGATCTTTATTTGTACGCCCCTGCCCGAAAAACTCGTTAGGGTTGGTGGTTTCTTTTATTACCAGTGGTACATCGCCAAATACCCTGACCATATTAAAGTAGAGCAGGGCACGAATAAAGTGCATTTCCCCTTTTCTGGCCTGCTTTGTGGCAGCGCTGGAATAAGAAATACCATCGATCCTGTTCAGTACCGTATTGGCGCGCTGAATGCCCTGGTAAGAACTCTTCCATAAATCTGAAAGCATGCCATTGGAGGCAACGGTGGTAAACTGATCAAGCTGGCCATACATCCCGCTGTCGTTTGCAGGTACCTCATCAAATGTATTGTCTGAGGGAATTTCTCCGATGGCCGGCAGGTAAAGGCCGTATAAGCCGTTTAACTGTAAGGTGCCGTAAACCGCGTTAACATACTCTTCAACTTCAGTTTCTGTTGTGAGAAAATTAGTAAGTGATTTAGAGGTAATGGGCTGTTGATCGAGTTCTTTAGTACAGGAAGTTATTCCTAAAAGACAGAAAAGTCCTCCTGTAAAAAGTATTTTATTGATTATTTTTTTCATCGGTATATTATGGTTTTTAAGCGGCAAGCTTGATGAGGGTTTCATATAATTAAGATGTTGCTTTACATTAAAAGGTTAAATTGAAACCTGCTACAAAAGACCTGGCCACAGGATAGTTGGAATTAGAATAGCCTGAAGTAAGTACGTTATCGCTGGTGGCATCAGGATTAAATCCCCGAAAATTAGTTATGGTGAGCAGGTTATTCCCGGTTATATATACACTTGCCCTGGATACTTTTAGTTTAGATAATAATTTTGAAGACAAGTTATAAGTAAGCTGAACATTACGCAGGCGGATATAATCAGCCTTTTGGAAGAAAATATTCGAGGCATTCGTATTTAGCCTGTTGGCCGAATAATTAGTATTGGGTTGCGCCAAAAAACCATTCGGGTTGTTAACAGGATGGTACCTGTTCTCGTAATAATAAGTATCTGCCATCGAGAAACCTTCTCCGGATTCCATATTGACTAAACCATTATCATAAATTTTCCTTCCCCATATTCCGTTGATGGAGAAACTCAGTTCAAAGCTTTTATAAGCCAGACTACTGTTGAAACCATAGGTAATTTTTGGGGCGTAGGTACCAAAACCCATCCGGTCGTCGGGCGTTATTTTTCCATCGCCGTTTACATCCTGCACAATATAATCGCCAAGCAGGGTTCCGGCAACGTGCGGGCTATTGTCTATCTCACTTTGGTTTTTATATACACCGGTTACATTATAACCATAAAGTTCAGCAATGGGGCCACCCACTTTGGTTCTGAATGCACTATTTGTACCAGTAACAATCTGGTTCTGTCCCGGCCCAAGTTCCAATACCTTATTTTTATTGGAGGCGATATTTGCACCAAAATTCCAGCTTAAGGGACCGAGTTTAATATTTGTACCAGAGAGTTCGAGCTCCAGGCCTTTGTTGCTGGCCCTGCCCACGTTTTGCAGTGCACTATCATAACCTGATTGCGAGGGTACGGGAACCTGTAATAAAAGATCAGAAGTGACCATCGAATAATAATTGGCAGAAAGGTTCAAGACCTTGAAAAGCCCTAAGTCCATTCCAAAATTATAAGAGGTTTTAGTTTCCCAGGATAGTGTACTGTTTGCCGGGTTAACTGCAGCAAAGCCTGGAAGAAGTGTTGATCCGCTTACATAACTTAGCGGATTTGCAAGGGCATAAGAGCTGTAGTTACCAATCTGATTATTTCCGGCCTTGCCGTAAGTAGCCCTGAACTTTAATAAATCAATCCAGTTTACCTTTGGAAAAAAATCTTCTCTACTCAAAATCCATCCCCCGGTTACCGATGGAAAATTACCCCATTTGGCATCCTGGCCAAACCTTGAAGATCCATCTCTCCTGATGGCTGCCGAAAACA
This sequence comes from Pedobacter sp. MR2016-19, assembly GCF_014947265.1. Classification (NCBI taxonomy): domain Bacteria; kingdom Pseudomonadati; phylum Bacteroidota; class Sphingobacteriia; order Sphingobacteriales; family Sphingobacteriaceae; genus Pedobacter; species Pedobacter sp. MR2016-19. The sequence continues at coordinate 46,012 of NZ_JADCNK010000021.1, read as the reverse complement.
GGTATTTGTTTGCATAAGCATACTGTAATCTGGTCAGGTAAGAAAGCTGTGTCCAGACGTACCTTTGCGGAACCACAGAAAATGAAGATGCTCCGGCAATGTTGTCAATGTTATTATCAGGAATTCCGGTACCTGAAACCAGCGTATTGTTACCAGATTCTTTCTGAAAAGTGGTTCCGGCCAGCACATTGATATCGTGTTTTCCAAAGGTCTTCTCAAAAGTAAGGGTGTTCTCCCAAAGGTAATTGATCACTGAGCCATTTGTTTCGCTCGCCCGGGCTGGCTTTGGTGCTGCCGTACGGTATTCACCCACATCAGATGGGGTAAAAAAGTCGATAAAACTATTGCTGTAATCTCCACCTAAAAGTGATTTAAAGGTAAGCCCTGCAACTGGTTTAAAATTAAGGTAGGCATTACCAAAGGTGCGGAACAGATTTTTATTGTATTTCGTCTTTTCCATTATTGCAACAGGATTTTCACCAAGGGCACCATCTTCCGGTGTATTCGCTGTAATCTGCTGGCTTATGGCCAAAGAGCCATCGTTGTTTCTTGCAGGGAAAAAAGGATACATGATCAGTGCGGCACCAATGGCATCGCTGCTCCTGCTGGCATCATTCTGGAAAAATTTCTGACGGTTATAACTTGGGTTAATGCTCAAACCTATATCAAATGATTTAGAGAGTTTGGAATCAAACTTAAACGACATGCTGTAACGTTTAAGTCCGGTTTCTATCACGATCCCGTCCTGATCAAAATAATTGCCCGAGAAATAGTATTTAGATCTATCGTTTCCGCCTGAAACCGCAACATTATAACTGCTGATGGGGGCCGTTCGAAAAATCTCATCCAGCCAATCGGTATTGGTTAATCCTGGCTGATTATTTAAATAGGGCTGAATGTAGTTTAACCTTAAATCTCTTTTATTCGCACCTTTCGAAACCCTGGTGGCATAATCATCGCTAATACTTCTGTTTGTTGGGTTTCTGGACACATAGCCCCAGTCACGTGCTTCGGTATTCAGCTGCGCGAACTGATAACCGTCTACAAGATCAACTTTATCTGCACGCACCTGCGCACCAGTATAAAAGTCGAAAGAAACGGTATTCTTATCTGAACGGCCATTTTTAGTCGTAATCAGGATCACCCCATTGGCAGCCCTTGAACCATAAATGGCTGCTGATGCAGGATCCTTTAGGATATCAATGGTTTCTATATCCTGAGGATTCACGGTATTAAGCGAACTTCCTTCAGAGAGCGGAAAACCATCTACAACTACCAGAGGACTTACGCCTGCCGTAAGTGTACCGATACCGCGAATCACGATCTGTGGATCGGTACCTGGTTGCGCTGAAGCATCATTAATCACCACACCAGCTGCTTTACCGGCGAGTTGCTGGGCGAAGTTACTGCCAGCGTATTTATTCAGTTCCTCTGATTTTACCTGCGAAATTGCTCCCGTAATCTTGGTTTTCCGCTGGCTGCCATAACCTACCACCACCACATCATTCAAACCTGAAGAACTGGTTTCCATACGGATAAGGATAGAGTTATTGGTGCCCGGATTAATTAGAAAGGCAGGTGATGTCTTCTTTTCGTAGCCCACATAATTAAAAGAAAAATCGTACCTGTTTCCTATTTTAGCATTGTTAAAAACAAATATTCCTTTTAAATCGGTAACCGTACTTTCTTGTTTTTTAGTTGTCTGATCTACCATTATTACCGATACCCCGGGAAGTGTAGCGCCTTTTTCATCAACTACGGTTCCTTTAACGGAAGTATTCTGCTGTGCATAAACAGCATGGGTAATCATGGTCAGTAGCGCAAATGCGGCAAAACATTTGAATTTTCTGATTGTCTTTTTAAGTTTGTTTGTTTGCATGATGTAATTAAAAATTAAGCAATAGCGTCCCTTTTATCCCGTTTAGGGGGACATTCATTTTGGTTAAAACCGGGGTTTAAAAATTATTTTTGTTTGCTGATGGTGATGCTTTTAGCGGTAAGTTTAAAGGTTAACCCGTTCATGTTACAGATAACAGGAAGTATAGTATTCAATTTTTCGGCAGCCCCAACGCTACCCGTAAAGTATAATTTCTGCAGTTCGGCCGCTTCAACTCCATCATAAACAAGGTCGGTATCATAGCGTTTCGATAAGCTGCTAAATACCTCACTCAAAGGTGTTTCATTAAATAATAATGCATCCTTTGTGGCTACGCTTAGTACTGGTTGCGGCTTAACTGCTTTATCCGAATCTTTAAAATTGATCAGACTATGCACCTTTAGTTTGGTATTAATGGACAACTGCTCTCCGGGAATTAAATAAACATCGCTCATTTTCATCTTGCTTTCGGTGCCAGCTTTAACAACTACTTTCCCTTCTATCAGCTTTACCGTAAGCCGATTCTCTTTATTGGTGTTAACGGTAAATTCGGTACCCAGTGCAGTTGTGGTAAAGCCATTTGCACTTACGATAAAAGGATGGTGCTTATCTTTAGCAACTTTGAAAGTAGCCTCACCTTTCATGCTGATATTTCTACTTCTGCTATCAAAAGGTTCATAATAACTCAATGAACTCTTGGGCTGCAGGGTAACGCGTGAACCATCAGAAAGATTTATAATCATTGCACTTTTGCCAGAATTGTATGGCTGCCTGAGTATTTCTTTTTTTATCTGTACATAGTGATCGGCTGGTCCTTTCTTCTGTGGGGCATAGTTATGGTTAAAATATAGTGCTGTAGCTAAGGCAACAACTAATAAAGCAGCAACCATTTTTATCCAATGGTAGAGTGGAAATATTTTTGCGCTCTGCTTTACCTCCTGATCATCCATACGGATATGGAGCCTGGCTAAAATATGCTCGAATCGCTTTTCGGTAATTTCTTTCTTACCCTTTGACAGCTCCCGGTCATAGCCAGTTTTTAAATCAGATTTTAACCCAGATGAATCTTCTTTTAAAGATTCCAGGAGTTTATGCTGCTCTTCTAAACTGATCTCGTTAGACCATAATTTATCTATGAGTTGATTTATTTCATTCATCTGCTTGTAAATACGCGGAGGGGGGTGAAATGGGGGTGACTAATAATGTTATTAAAATATTAAGTTACCGTTAAGAAAACTATAGATGAACTAACATAACCAGGACCGACACACTGATTATTCCACAAGTTGGATTTCTGGACAGCATATACTCCCTGATGAAGTATTTGGATTGTTTGAGGTAGTCTTTTACCGATTCAGTAGATAATCCCAGGAGCTGTGCAGTTTCTTTTTGCGATTTCCCTTCAAACCGACATAGCCTGAATACCTTTTGTTTTTGGGGAGATAGCGCATTTATAGCTTCTTCAAGCATGGTGAGTTCTGCCTCGATCAGGTATTGATCAGGAAATATTTCTTCTGCAACAGTATGAAAAGGATCATAACTATCTACATAGCGGATATTTTGTTTTATTTTCTTTCTGAGGTAAGATATTGATCTGTTGTAACTCACTACAAATAACCATGCAGATACCGGTTGTTCAGGATCTAGTTTCGCCTTATTTTCCCAAAGTGCAAAAAATACATCCTGTAGAATATCCTCAGCGATGGAAGAATCCTTGATCAGCTTAAAAATATTGGCATATACAGCCTTATGGTACTCCCCGTAAATCTGATCGAAAACATCCCTATTATGCAACGGATCATTTTGAAATTGATGCTTTACCATGAAGAATTAGATTGACCAAAAATATTTTGCACAAAAATACAGCCTCCATGTTAACTATATATTAAGCTTTCTATTTCAGAATGCTCAGTAATGCAATGCCATTAAGTTAAAGGATAAATCTCCCAGAGGGATCGTCATCCGGTAACTACCGGCTACTATTGACGCCGTTTTTTACAAATCTTTACTAATCAGCACATTAATTTCTTTAGTATATCCACCCAGCTAGGCCATAGCACTATCTCCCCGTTCTGCTTAAATCCGGCCTAACAAATTTTTCGGGTTGCACTGCCTAAGCCAACCTACTAACTTCGAAAGAAAAATTTTCAGCCGGCAGTTTTTGTTTCTTTTTGATGCCAAAAAGAAAGAGCCCTTCGGCGGCGGCGAGCCGAGGCAAGACCGAGCCGTAGGACAAGGGAAAACAACTGTACATCACTCATATTTATTTTATAAAATAAATTATCCCTCAAACTGATAACCGCGGTGCTTAACTTAATCACATTGAGAAGTTAAGAGTTTAACCAAAGATGAGCACAGATAGACACGGATTTTAATATCTGTGTGCATCCTTCCTATCTGTGGTTAATTATTTTTTTTTAAAAACACAATACATCCATATGCTGTTATAAACCGTATATAAAATCAAAATAACAAGTGCGATCTAGCAATGATTGAGGAAAAATCAAAAACAACGGACCTTGCAGCGCACATCCATGCCAAGCTGAAGCATAGCAGATTGGCGCTGGCTACTCCCCCATTAATTGTTCTTGAAGAACTTTTCGAGTGCCTTTTCTACACTTCGATGAGAACCGAAGAGGGCGAGCTGACAAAGGTGGCCGTTACGCTGATCGATCCTGCAAATCCTGATCCCAATCCACCACGGCAGATCGTTTCAGAAAGATGGAGCTGTGTAGAATTCGCCCAGCACATCCCTCTTGATATCAGATCTTTAACCAAGCTTTCTAAGGCAGCCGACCCGTCTGGAACTTCGCTGGCAGTCTATTATGATCAGGATGGAAAACTTTTTATCTGGGGAATGATCGACCAGGCGATGCACTACCAGAGTTTTCTGAACTACGAATCTGAATCGGGATCAGAGCAGCCCGGGCTGTTCCAGGTATTTATAGATGATATTGCCACACTTAAGGTGATGTTCGACTATGAACTGCTGGCTACCTTAAAACAAAATGTACTGGTGACCCGGTACCTGGATGTATTCACCATTGGACCTGTATCCAAGATTATCAGGAAAAATGCCGGCGCAATCCGGGCAGAGATCAAGGCCTTCCTGCTTGCCTCACACCCGCGGGAAGATTTTGCAGACTGGGAAGAATTTGTAGATAGTATCTGGACCCAGACACTTTCCAGATTGTTGCTTAAAATTCAAAACTACCATCATGGCGGAGCGGTGCTGATCTCGGAAGATAGTAGCGCCGTCGACATTAAATATGCACTGAACTATAAAAGGTTGCTACTTGCCATTAGCGGTTACCTTAAACAGACCATAAACAGTTATGTGACGGAACATATGATCGACCAGCGGCTGGCTTCAGGCAAGCAAACGGTTACCAGATCGCTATACCAGCAGGAAACACTCGCCCTACTTGCAAAAACAGAAGTAGCAAACGAGATTAAGGGCTCGGTGAGCTTCATCGCTTCGCAAAGCTGCGTAGACGGCGTAGTTTTATTTGGACAGGACATGGTGGCACGGGGTTTTGGTGGGGTAATCCGATCGAAAAAGATGCCAGGGAAGATCTATATATCTTCTACTGCCACCGCAACCCCTAAATCATTGATCCCCATAGATCCCAAACATTTTGGTACCCGGCACCGCTCAATGATCGCCCACTGCTGGTCGCACCCCGGCAGCCTTGGTATAGTCATTTCCCAGGATGGGGATATCCGCGTATTTTCCAGAATCGAGGACAAGCTGATCATGTGGGAAAACATCAAAACCCAGCAGTACCAAACGAGCGGAAAGCTCAAGGCAACCAGGAACTGACCATAAAGAAAAATTTAACGCTACATTTACCAAGATTTGAACAATACACCAAACCTCCCCGATTACGAAAAACAGCGTCTGCAAGCCTTAGATTCCTACCAGATTATGGATAGCCTGCCTGAAGAGGATTTCGATGAGCTCACCAAAATGGCTTCCCAGATTTGTGGAACACCCATCGCACTGATTACCCTGGTAGACAGCTCGCGACAGTGGTTTAAAAGTAAGCTGGGCATTGATGTCCAACAAACCCCCAGAGAACATGCTTTTTGCGCACATACCATTACTGATCCATCTGGAATACTGATAGTGAGCAACGCAAGGGAAGACCAACGATTTGCAGAAAACCCGCTTGTTACAGATGACCCAAATATTGCCTTCTATGCAGGGATTTCACTGCAGACCCCAGAAGGGATGCAACTAGGTTCGCTATGCGTGATCGATACTGTACCACGAACACTAGATGAACAACAGCTATGGTCGCTGAAGGTACTGGGTAAACAGGTAATTGCCCACATGGAACTGAGAAAGAAATTGCTATTGCTCAGCGAGGCGAACAGGCATCTTACTGAGACCAATCAATTTATGCAACAGTTTGCTACAGCTGCAGCCCACGACATCAAAAACCCGTTAAGTACCATTTCTATGAGTGCAGAGCTTTTGACCCGTCACCTGCACTTAAGTGGTGACCAAAAAGGACACAGGTTGGCATCGACCAGCCTAAATGGTGCAAAAGCCCTCGCGAAACTGATTAACGACATGCTCGACTATTCCATCAGACCAGAAATTCTGACGGCGCAACGCGAACCCATCGAACTTGGCGGCTTCCTTCGTAAAACGGTATCTATGCTCAGCATTCCAGAAAATGTAAAGATCAGCTACCCGGAAGCAAAGATTGAGATCAGCACTTCAGCAATCGCACTCCAGCAGATCATGATCAACCTATTGACCAACTCGGTGCGGTATAACGACAAACAGACTTGCCTGATCCAAATCGGTTGTGTAATTAAAGACGACCTGGCATACATTACCGTTTGCGATAATGGTATGGGCATCAGAAAAGAAGAACTGGAACGTATCTTTCAAAGAAACGTTACCCTAAACACCGCTGACCGCTTCGCCCAGAGCGGAACCGGAATTGGCCTTGCAACGGTAAAACTTTTGGTTGAGAAACTTGGTGGACAAATCAGCGTCCAGTCTACCCCTGGCACAGGCAGCGCCTTTACCTTTACGATCAGATCAAAAAAAAGCTAGCGCTCACAACAATTTGAAAATTGTTATAAAATAAAAAAGGGGCTGTATTATAGATTCACTTAGAATTTTTCACGTTAACCATTCTATATCCATGATACAGCCTATCTTTCTAAGTTATTAATTGCACCAATCCCTTAAACAGTTCTCTGTCTAACAGCTTCGTATAAAATTACCCCTGCAGCTACCGAAACATTTAGCGATTCGATTTTTCCCGCCATTGGTATTTTAGCTAAATGATCAGCTACCCTTAAAAGATCATTAGAAATTCCTTCATCTTCAGAGCCCATTACAATTGCTGTAGGCATGGTATAATCTGGTGCGTAAATAAAATCGCTGGTTTTTTCGGTGCAGGCTACTATCTGCAGACCACTTTCTTGTAAAAACAAGCAGGTTTTGTGCAGGTTGGCATGGCGACAAATCGGAATGCTGAATAATGCACCTGCAGAGGTTTTAATAGCATCGGCATTAATTTGTGCCGCATTTTTTAATGGAACAATTATAGCGTGGACACCTACGCAAGCAGCCGTACGTGCTATTGCACCCATATTGCGGACATCAGTTACGCTATCTAAAACTAAAATTAATGGAACTTCGCCTTTTTCGAAAACGGTTGGAATGATGTCTTCAATATTTTGATAAGTAATTGGAGAAATTACAGCAATCACACCCTGATGGTTTTTCTGCGACATGCGGTTCAGCTTCTCAATTGGAACTGAATTTAAAGGAATCAAAGTATCTTTTAACAGGGCTTTTAATTCTAGAAAAAGTTCCCCGCCCAAACCGCGTTGCTGGTAAATGGTTTCAATGTCTCTTCCTGCTTTAACGGCTTCTATCACAGCTCTGATGCCGAATACAAACTCATTATTCTCTTTTGCGCGTTGCGGTCTTCTAAAATTATCCATGTTTTGAAATTGTTAGGCAAAAGTATTCAAATAAAATGTTTTAGCCTTAAACAATGTGTTCCTTATTAACATTTAATTGTTTAAAAATTTTTATGACATCATAAATGCAATAAAATTCAATCTGATTATGCTTCAATTTGTTAACAAAGAGCTAGTAACTAATTCAAACAACACCATCAAAAATTGATTACTTTTGTGGAATGAGTATCGATAACGAACAAGGCGGAAAGAACAGTATGACTGCTAGAAAAAGCAGGTTAAGTAATACCATAAGTTCACAGGGGAAAATTCCCCCTCAGGCCTTAGACCTTGAGGAAGCAGTTCTTGGGGCGTTAATGCTCGAAAAAGATGCACTTTCTGCTGTAATTGATGTTTTAAAACCAGAGGTTTTCTATAACATTGCCCACCAGAAAATTTTTGAAGCGATTCATATTCTATTTCAGAAATCGCGACCAGTTGATATTTTAACAGTAACGGCAGAACTGCGAACATTAGGCTCTTTAGAAATGGTTGGTGGCGCCTACTACATTACCAACTTAACCAATAGAGTTGCTTCAGCAGCTAATATTGAGTTTCACGCACGTATTATTTCTCAGAAATATATTCAGCGTGAACTGATCAGAATCTCAACTGAAATCATTACAAATGCCTATGAAGATACGACTGATATTTTCGATCTCTTAGATCAGGCAGAAAAAGGCCTTTTTGAAATCGCCCAGAATAACCTGCGTAGAGATACACAGAAAATGGACGATATCATCAAACAATCTCTGGCTACACTTGAGGAACTCCGCACCAAAACCGATGGTTTAACCGGTGTGCCAACGGGTTTTACCGGCTTAGACAGAATTACCGGTGGCTGGCAAAAACAGGATTTGGTAATTATCGCTGCACGTCCGGCGATGGGGAAAACGGCCTTCGTACTAACCTGTGCGAGAAACGCCACCGTCGATTTTGCAAAACCAACCGTAGTATTCTCACTCGAGATGTCGTCGGTGCAGCTGGTGAATCGTTTAATTTCAGGAGAAGCAGAAATTGAGCAGGAAAAAATCAGAAAAGGAAATTTACAGGAATGGGAATGGCAACAGCTGCACAGTAAAATTGGCCGCTTAACCGAAGCTCCCCTGTTAATTGATGATACCCCGGCACTGAATATTTTTGAATTCAGGGCAAAATGCCGAAGGTTAAAATCACAATACGATATCCAATTGGTAATTGTCGATTACTTGCAGTTAATGCATGGTAAAGGCGAAGGAAAAGGCGGTGGTAACCGTGAGCAGGAAATTGGTAGTATTTCGAGAGCGCTAAAATCAGTTGCTAAAGAACTAGATGTACCGGTACTGGCCCTATCACAATTAAGTCGTGCGGTAGAGAGCAGACCAGGTTTACAAGGAAAACGGCCAATGTTATCCGATTTACGTGAATCGGGTTCAATTGAGCAGGATGCGGACATGGTATTATTCTTGTACCGCCCTGAATATTATGGTATTACCGAAGATGAGCAAGGAAGATCGCAGGCGGGTATTGGTGAAGTTATTATTGCAAAGCACCGTAACGGTGAAACCGGAATTGTACCACTTAAATTCATTGGTAAGTTTGTGAAGTTCGTGGATCTGGAAGATGATTTTAATGCTCCACCAAATTCATTTGCCGCAGATCCGTCTGCTGGAATGTACCCGTCTCAGGATTTCGAAAAGCAAAGCAATGTCATTATCCGTCCTTCAAAAATGGATGATTATAATGATGATGATCCACCGTTTTAGTAAATCCCACACAACCTAAAATGCTCCAAAATCTTCATGTCATACATATGATTTTTGTGAGATAATTACTCCTCTTGGGAGATGGACTTCAATAGAATGATCGTCATTCCCGCGCAGGCGGGAATCTTAATCTTTAGGCTTAAAGCATTAAGATTCCCAATCAAGTTGGGAATGACGACCCCACGAAATATATTAATTCATTTAAATCCCCCCTGTCATTCATGTTCTTTTTTATGCAATAAGCTACATAAGCATAACAACAAGTATTTCAGCTGCAATAAAAGGCCAAACTATGGGCACTGGCACGAAAAACTGGCCTAGCAGCAGGGAACCAACCAATCTAAACCCGATAAAACGAATGCTCCCGATTCTTCATCGGAGCAGCAGTGATAGCGGGACTACATTACCCTACATTGCACTGTAATTGCTTTCCAGGTTCTAACTCCTTTTCTATTAGCCAGACCGCAATCTGTTAGTTAGTATGGCATTTAAAATAAATATCCAACCAGGATTCCAGCCAGTACAATTAATGGCGGACTTATCTTAGTGAAATTAAGCAACAGAAATGTAGCGGCCATAATCCCTAAAAATAGCCAGTTAAAACCCATTGGTATTAAAAGCAACACAAAAGCAGCAATAATAAAACCAACACTAACGGCATTGATTCCGGAAAGGCTATGACGGATTCTGGAGATCTTTTTTAAATCATCCCAGAAGGGTACAATAAATAAAACAAGGATAAGTCCAGGTAAGTTAATACCGATCACCCCAATTAATCCTCCTAAAATCTGTCCCCATAATCCGTATCCAAAATTCTTCATGCTTAATGCACCTAAATAACTGGTAAAAGAAAATGTTGGACCAGGTAAAGCTTGTTGTAATGCAAAGCCCGATAAAAATCCAGATGAAGGCAAATAATGTTTCATCTCTACAAACTCGGTAAACATTAAAGGCACAAGTACCTGTCCGCCGCCAAAAACCAATATTCCGTTACGGTAAAAGTTTTCGAGCAAACGAATCGGTAAACTAAAAGGCGAGGTTCTGTTTATAATTGCACCTACTAATGCAAACAAAAGCAAAGCACCTAAAAAGTAGATTAGTTTCCTGGGATTGATATTTGAAAAAAGTTTAACCCTTAACTCGGTTTCCTCTTTTGGCGTTTCGATAGCAGAAGAAATCATTCCTCCGATCAATATTGACAATGGAAATACATAGGCGTTTCTTAAAACTAGTGTGGCAATAACCGAAGCAATGGCCAGAAATATAGAAACCTGGGAGGATAAAACCTTTTTGCCCAGTTTCCAGGCTCCATAAGCTACAATACCCAATGCAATTGGCTGGATGTATTCTAAAATGTCGTTAAACTTTTGTTTTTGATCGAGCAAAGCATAACTAATTGCTGCAAACGTCATGATGGTTGCAGTAGGCAGTATCCAGATCAGGAAAGTGATGATGGCCAGTTTAAGTTTTCCAACCTTCCAGGCTATCCCAACAAGGGTTTGCGTAGATGCTGGTCCGGGGAGTACCTGTGCCAGTGCATTTAATTCTAAAAGTTCTTCCTCTGAGATAAATTTGGTGCTCTGAACAAAATATTTAAGCAATAAAGCCAGGTGCGCCTGTGCGCCTCCAAAAGAAGTAAATGTAAAAAAAATTACATTACGGATAAACAGCCACTGCTTTTTGGCAGCGATGGGTTTGGTTTGCATTAGCTCAAAACTAAAAGCCCCTTTAGGGGTTTGGGGTTAATCGTCTTCATAATCTAATCCGGCGGCTATATTGTATGCGCCCTGTAATTCTGAAAAGGCATGCATATCTCTTTTATTTCGGGCCACTTGCATCCCCTTCTGATAAATTTCGATTGCTTTCTCTTTTTGGTCATCTTTTTCCAATAACTTACCTAAATGATAGTATGTACCTACATAATCAGGATGTTTATCAGTTAACTGAAGGTAAAAAGAAAAGGCTTTTTCTTTATCATTTTGAGCGTTATACTCTGTGGCTAAGGCATATAGTATAAACGGATCATTCGGATCGCTTTCTAAAAATTCTAATAACTTGCTTAAACGGGTGGATGACATTTTATTTCCTTGCTTTTTTAATTAAATTTGCAGAAAGACCTTATATAATAATGATATCATATATGAACCGATCAGCAGCTAAACAATTTTAGTTCCAGAACGTTCATAGCAATAAAAACCACTATTAACATATGAAAATATTAGTTTGTATCAGTAACGTGCCAGACACGACGACAAAAATAACTTTTACTAATGATAATACCGAATTCAATACGGCGGGAGTGCAATATATTGTTAATCCATACGATGAAATCGCTTTATCACGTGCAATTGAGTTAACCGAAGGTGGAAAAGGAACCGTAACTGCGATCAATGTTGGCGAAGCAGCTAACGATCCAACCATCAGGAAAGCACTGGCCATTGGTGCCGATGATGCCATTAGGGTAAATGCAGCTCCCAGAGACGCTTATTTCGTGGCTAAACAGATTGCAGAATATGCAAAGGACAAAGATTTTGATCTGATTTTAACAGGTCGCGAATCTATCGATTATAACGGTAATCAGGTTGCTGCTATGGTTGGCGAATTTTTAGACATCCCTTCAATATCAATTATTAAAAAATTAACTCTTGATGGCGATACAGCAACAATTGAAAGAGAGATTGAAGGTGGTAAAGAAGTTTTGACCGTTTCTGGTAAGTTTATTGCAAGTTGCGCTGAAGGTGTGGCAGAACCTAAAATTCCGACTATGCGTGGTATCATGAGTGCCAGAACTAAACCGTTGAATGTAGTAGATGCTGTTGCAACTGAAGAAGTAGCCAAATTAACCAGGTATGAAACTCCTGCCCCTCGTGGAACGGTAAAATTAATTCCTGCCGATCAAACAGAATCGTTAATTAGCTTACTCCACAGCGAAGCTAAAGTAATCTAACCACTAAGTCAGTTAGCAACTTCCGGTTACCTGGTATTGCAGCGTTAATAAATAATAATTAATTATAAAAAATAGCCCCTTTAGGGGATTAAGGGTAAATATATGTCAGTATTAGTATATGTAGAACAAGCTGAGGGAAAATTTAAGAAATCTGTTTTTGAAGCCGTTTCTTATGCCAAAGCCATTGCCGATCAACAATCAACTCATTTAACCGCAATTTCTATTGGCGACGTAGCCGAAGGTGAATTAAAGGAATTAGGTAAATATGGTGCATCAAAAGTATTAAATGTAAATGCTGATCAATTAAAAACCTTTGTAAATCAAGCTTATGCAAGCGTTATTGCTGCTGCAGCAGAAAAAGAAGGTGCCGATATTATCGTTTTATCTAACTCTTTCTCTGGCAAAGGTTTGGCGCCACGTATTGCAGTAAAACTTAAAGCAGGTTTAGCTGATGGTGCAGTAGAATTACCAAGTACTGATGGTAAATTCTCGGTTAAGAAAACAGCTTTCTCAGGTAAAGCATTCGCCATTACCGAATTAACATCGGCTAATAAAGTAATCGCTTTAAATCCAAATGCATTTGGTGTTAAAGAAAATGCTACAGATGCGGTAATAGAAGCGTTCAGTGCAGATGTTAAACAATCAGATTTAGGAACTGTTATTAAAGAGATTGTGAGGGCAACCGATAAGGTTTCACTACCTGATGCAGAATTAGTGGTTTCGGCTGGCAGAGGTTTAAAAGGACCAGAAAACTGGGGAATGATTGAAGAATTAGCTGGCTTGCTGGGCGCTGCTACTGCATGTTCTAAACCGGTATCGGATGCAGACTGGAGGCCACACTCAGAACACGTTGGTCAAACCGGGATTGCGATTAGCCCTAACCTTTATATCGCTATTGGTATCTCTGGCGCGATCCAGCATTTGGCGGGTGTTAGTTCATCAAAAGTGATTGTTGTAATCAACAAAGATCCGGAAGCTCCTTTCTTCAAAGTGGCTGATTATGGTATTGTTGGTGATGCTTTTGAGGTTGTACCAAAATTAATTGAAGCATTAAAAGCACATAAAGGATAATATCTTATAGACCTTATAGGTTTTAATAACCTATAAGGTCTTACCATAAATATGAAAAAAGTTAAATTAGATATTGTAGGTTTATCTTACAGCCAGACTCAATCTGGTGCTTATGCCCTTGTTTTAGGAGAAGTAAATGGACGCCGCCGCTTACCAATTATTATTGGTGCATTCGAAGCGCAGGCCATTGCCATAGAAATTGAGAAAATGACTCCTAGTAGGCCATTAACACATGATTTATTCAAATCAATGGCTGATACTTTTCATATTAATATTAAGGAAATTATTATCTACAATCTGGTTGATGGTGTTTTTTATGCAAAGTTAATTTGTAGCGATGGTAAAAACACACATGAAGTTGACGCCAGAACATCTGATGCTATTGCTTTAGCCGTTCGGTTTAATGCCATGATTTACACTTACGAATTTATTTTGGCTTCTGCCGGAATCGTGATAGAAGGTAATGACTTTCTTTTTCTTGAAAATATGGATTCAATTGCTAAAGAACCAGAAGCCGATAGCATGCCAACCTCAACCCAGCAACAGGGCTTTGGCGATTTTACGTTAGAAGAACTTCAACAAAAATTACAGGAAGCAATTGCCGAAGAAGCCTATGAAAAGGCCGCAAGATTAAGAGATGAATTGAATAAACGCGGAACATCTTAGTTTTGGTGGATCTAAAACGTTTATTCACTCAAAATTTGTCGGAATCTTTTTCTCAATTACCCTCCATAAAAGCTAAATTCTAAAATGAGCCAGATTATTTTAAATAATTTAGGTTCATTTTGGATTATCATTCAAAATAGTTCTATATTCAGCTTTTACTTTCAATCATTCAAACTAAATTATTATTATGAATGTTAAGTTTCGCTTAACTATAATGAGTTTCATGCAATTCTTTGTATGGGCTGCCTGGTTAATTACAATTGCAAATTATTGGTTTGGAACCAAACAATGGGACGGCGCAGATTTTGGAATCATTTTTTCTACCATGGGCATCGCCTCGCTGTTTATGCCTACCCTAACCGGTATTTTAGCCGATAAATGGATTAACGCAGAAAAACTTTATGCGATTTTGCATCTTCTTTACGCAGCAACCATGTTTTACCTGCCGCAGGTGAATGATCCGCACACTTTTTTTTGGGTAATATTGGTAGCCATGTGTTTTTACATGCCAACCATAGCGCTGAGCAATTCGATAAGTTACACCACCTTAAAAAATGGAAATTTCGATGTAATAAAAGACTTTCCGCCCATCAGGGTTTGGGGTACCATTGGTTTTATTGCAGCCATGTGGATTACCAATTTAACGGGTAATAAGGCAAGTGCCAACCAGTTCTACATTGCAGGTATAAGTGCCTTATTGTTGGGCGTATACTCTTTCACGTTACCTGCTTGTAAACCTTTAAACTTAATCAGCGATAAGAAGACATTTACACAGAAACTCGGGCTCGAATCTTTTAAGCTTTTTACCGATTACAAAATGGCTTTGTTTTTTATCTTCTCTATGTTTTTAGGAGCTGCATTGCAACTTACAAATGCTTATGGTGATGTTTTTCTGGATGAATTTAAATTATTCCCTGTTTTTGCAGAGTCATTTGTGATAAAATATTCTACCATCATTTTATCGATCTCGCAGGTATCAGAAACACTATTTATCCTGGCTATCCCTTTCTTTTTGAAAAGATTTGGTATTAAATGGGTAATTGCAATTGCCATGTTTGCCTGGGTACTGCGTTTTGGTTTATTTGCCTATGGCGATCCTTCAACCAATCTCTGGATGATCATTACTTCATGTATCGTTTACGGAATGGCATTCGATTTCTTTAACATATCAGGATCACTGTTTGTAGAAACATCAACTGCGCCAAAAATCCGTTCTTCTGCACAGGGCTTATTTATGATGATGACCAATGGCTTTGGTGCCGTGTTTGGCAGTTTGGTTTCAGGCTGGATGATTAGCCGCTTTTTTACCACTTACTACCATACCATCGGTTCGCTTTCCAAATATGTAAAAAGTGAGCAAGACAATGTACACTTGCTTAAATTTCTCAAAAATAAAGGAATTGATGTATTGCCTAACGGAGATCTGAGCAGAGCCCTTGATGTAAAGGACTGGCATAACATCTGGTTGACTTTTACCATTTACGTCCTGGTTATTGCAGTCGTTTTTGTGGTGATATTTAAACATAAACATACCCGGGCAGAAGTAGAAGCCATTAACCATTTATAATTTCAATTATCCATGTCAGCAGGTAAGTACAGAAAAGAACACAATTGCCTAAACTGTGGTTCGCACGTTGAAAGCCATTATTGCAGTAATTGCGGCCAGCCTAATTTAGAATTAAAAGAAAGTTTCTGGGGCTTTATAAGCCATAGTATTGCCCATTATTTCCACTTCGACAATAAGTTTTTCCAGACATTAACTCCACTACTAACGAAACCCGGTCAAGTTACACTTGATTATTTAGCTGGTAAAAGAGCGAGATACATCAATCCGGTAAGTATGTATATTTTTGTATCAATCGTTTACTTCTTAGTGGCGTATTCTCCTGAGCATAGCACTAATAACGATGAGCATATCGATACAAAGACAAGAGTTCAGCAAAAGGCCACTTTAGATACTGTTAACAGTAAACTCGAAAAAGCAGGTATTTTAGGAAAAGCTCCGGGTATTGCAAACAAAGTTAAAGCAGAAATTAAAGAAGATTTAGACAGAAGTACTTTTAAAACCTTAGGCTTTAAAGAACAAGCGATTGTTTTAGTTGATTTGAAGAAACAACAAAAAGCCAATAAATCAGATTCTCTGGAAAAAGTTATTAAAAGATTTAGTACCATTCATAATGATAGAAATGACTCAACCTATGATGCTTACCTATCGAGACAAAACACATTGCCTTTAATTGAAAGAGACAATTGGTTTAAACGAATGGCTACAAAACGCTCTATATCAATTGGCCAAAAATCTGAAGTTATACAGGAAACTTTAGAGCACAACAGGCCGAAACAATATTTTTTGCTGATGCCTTTACTTGCGCTGTTTATTATGTGGAACTTCAGGAAAAATCACATTTACTATCTTGATCACCTGATATTTACGATACATGGAATGACAGCCTACTTCATTGTGTCGATTTTCACAAAACCATTTATGAAGTACATATTCGGCGAAGATTCTATCATATCCAATCTAATTGGGCTTGCTATTATCGTATGGATTTGCTGGTATATGTTTAATGCATTAAAAATATTCTATCAGCGTAAAAAAGTAATTGGCAAAATGATAATGATATTTATTCTTTACGCTATTGCGTTTAAATTAACTGAAATGCTCATGTTGAATCTAATTTATTACGTGGCTACTTAAATTACGTTGTCATTTCGACCACGCTTCGTTAAAAAAGTGCCGTCATCTCGACTGGAACGCAGTGGAATGGAGAGATCTATCTCTGCAGATCTCTCGACTACGTTACACTTCGCTCGAGATGACGGTTAGTGGATAAAAAATCTATCCCCATAAAAAAAACACTTGAGATACTCAAGTGGTTTTTTTATGGGGTTTTATAGAATTATTTCCGGTCTTTAAGCTCAACAAATTCTCTATCGGTTTCGCCAACGTAAATCTGACGAGGGCGACCAATCGGTTCCTTATTCTCGTGCATTTCTTTCCATTGAGCAATCCATCCTGGTAAACGGCCTAAAGCAAATAGAACGGTAAACATTTCAGATGGAAAGCCTAGTGCGCGGTAAATAATACCTGAATAGAAATCTACATTCGGATATAACTTACGGTCGATGAAGTATTGATCAGTTAAAGCTGCTTCTTCCAGCTTTTTAGCAATTTCTAAAATCGGATCATCAATACCTAAATTTTCTAAGATATCATCACAAGCTTTTTTAATGATTTTAGCTCTTGGATCGAAGTTTTTATAAACACGGTGACCAAAGCCCATCATACGGAACGGATCATTTTTATCTTTCGCTTTTGCAATCCATTTCTCTGTATCACCACCATCAGCTTTAATCAATTCTAACATATCAATCACAGCCTGGTTAGCACCACCATGTAATGGTCCCCAAAGCGCAGCAATACCGGCAGCAATTGAAGCATATAAATTACAATCAGAAGAACCTACAATACGAACAGTCGATGCTGAACAGTTTTGCTCGTGATCTGCATGCAGAATAAGCAATTTATTCATCGCATTAACAACAATCGGATTTACATCATAATCTTCAGTACGTTGCCCGAATGTCATCCAAAGGAAATTGGTTACATAATCGTATTTATTTTTTGGATAAATAAGCGGATGACCTAATGATTTTTTATAAACAAAAGAAACAATGGTTGGAAATTTGGCCAAAAGTTTGATAATGGTTAAATCTTGTTCTTCTGCGGTCTGATTTGGTTTCAAACATTCGGGATAGAATGTAGATAATGAGAAGATTAACGAACCCAATTGACCCATTGGATGAGATCTTGATGGATAACCATCAAAGAATTTCTTCATGTCCTCATGAATCAGGGTATGCTTGCTGATATCAGCCTGTAAATCTTCCAGTTGTTTTTGTGTTGGAAGATCTCCGTAAATGATCAGATAAATCACTTCTAAAAAACTCGACTTTGCCGCAAGCTCTTCAATAGAATATCCCCTATATTTTAAAATGCCTTTTTCACCATCTAAAAAAGTGATTTTACTTTTTGTAGAACCAGTATTTTTAAAACCAGTATCTAAAGTTACGAAGCCCGTTAGATCTCTTAATTTCGAAATATCAATGGCCTTTTCATCTTCTGTTCCTGTAATTACTGGCAATTCTATTGTCTTACCATCAACTTTTATCTCTGCAATATCTGACATATTATTGTATTATGTTTATAGCTTTCTAAATTATATAAAATTAATATACATGCATAACAAATCTGTTAAATTAATATGAATAATTAGTCAAAATGAAGTAACAATCATGCTTAATTAAACCTGTTTTAGCACCTTATTTTGCTTTAATCTCTTCGGCAACTCTACCACATTCTAACATTTCGTCACCATAATAAGGATTTTTAATTTCCTTTTCAGTTGATAACCAATCACCTCCGTCTCCTTTATTCGCCATAGGGCAATGCTGAACATATATCGTGCCTTTTTCTATTTCTGCATTTTTAAGTAAAGCGATTAAATCAGCACTTAAAACCGTGAAATCTTTTCTTTGCGAAACGAGATTGTTGCTTGCAGCGATTTTGCCTGCAACAGCTGCAGTAGGCTCGCAACCTTTATAGGCGGCCAAACTCGTTTGTAACTTTGCCGCAGTTTTTTGTGTAGTGGCAGAATCTGATTTTACCAGTGCATTTTTTAAATCTACATACTGGTTAAAGATTTCAGATTTCTGCTTGTCTTTTATAGAAACCTCATTTTTAACCGATACTGAATCCGTTTTTATTGAATCTTTAGTTTCTGTAGATTTTTTTTCTGCCTGGTTGCAGGCCATTAGAATGGTAAGTACGGCTATTCCGAATATTCTTTTCATGGTATTTGGTTTTCGGCTCAAAATAGCAATTTAAATGGTAAATAAATAAAAAAGTCCCGACTTTCGTCGGGACTCTAAAATTATATGATGTTTGAATTATAATTTAAAATTATAGGCCAGCCTCAGGTTAAATTGTCCTGTTTTCATGAAGTAAAGATCCGAAGCGCTGTTGTTTACATAACCTTCATATTTTACACCAAGATCAAGGCCGTTTTTCCATTCGTAACCTAAACCACCGGTATAAATAAAGTTCATGTTAGCCCCATCTTTAATGGCCAGACCTGAACCAAGTTCCGTAGCCAGGTACATCCTTTCAATTGGGAACACCCTAACACCACCCATTACCGGAATGAATTCGAATTTTAAAGGGCTACCTTTCCATTTCAAACGGGTATAACCGCCAGAAGCTGTAACGGCTACATACGGGCTTAAATCATACTGAAGTTTTACGTCTGCCCCATAACCATAATCCATTTCCGAACGATCTGGAAATAATCCGGCATTTACACCTACGCCAATTTTGAAAGCCATACCGCTTCCGGTGGTCATTGGCTCGGTGGAACCCATAGTTTGTGCTTTCAAATTAGATGTGGTTAAAATGGCAAGAGCCGTTAAAGTCGTTGCAAAAAGTTTAGTAGTAGTTTTCATTTTAAGATATTTTAAGTTATTAATTAAGGGTTTAGGTTATATACGTTAAAATATCAATGCTGGATTTTCATGTTTTTCAGAATGTTATGAAATAAAAAAGCCCCAACTAAAGTCGGGGCTTTCCAATATTATTTAGCGGGATGATTATAAGTTAAATCCGTAAGCTAAACGTAGGCCAACATAACCAGTGCTGCTACCATCTCTAGCTAAACCTTCATATTTAAGGCCTAAATCTAAACCGTTACTCCATGCATAACCAACAGCTGGTGAATATACAAATGATGTACCGCTACCTTCGTTAGTACCGAAACCAGCACCTAACTCTGCAAGGCCATAAGCACCAGCACCTGAATCATTAAAGAAATATTTAACGCCAGCTTTTACAGGGATATAGCCAAAGTCTACACCATCATAAGTTACATTTCCTACAGTGAAGTCTTTCGCCAGGAAACGGGTATAACCAGCAGTTACAGGGATTGATAATTGTTTATCAATATCAAACTGATAACGTAAATCTGCACCAAGTGCTACATTATATCCATCACTGGTAGGTATACCACCGATAATTCCTATTCCTAATTTTGGAGAAGATTGCGCATTAGCATTTGTAGTAAAGAATAAAGCCACGACAGCTGCTGAGGTAGCAATAATTTTAGTAATTGTTTTCATTTCAATATTATTGTTTTTGAGTTAAACTAATATGCATCAACAAATACAAAGGCTGTGCCAAAACGGCTTTTTCGCTGTTTTTAATGGATAAAGCAACGTTAAAATGACCAATAATCTTTAATTGAGCTTTACTGAAACTTTTTCCAGAATTTGCTGTTGTAAAAGGTTTGCAGGTCCTGATGCATCCAGCCA
Organism: Pedobacter sp. MR2016-19; assembly: GCF_014947265.1. Taxonomy (NCBI): domain Bacteria; kingdom Pseudomonadati; phylum Bacteroidota; class Sphingobacteriia; order Sphingobacteriales; family Sphingobacteriaceae; genus Pedobacter; species Pedobacter sp. MR2016-19. The sequence continues at coordinate 25,347 of NZ_JADCNK010000021.1, read as the reverse complement.
GATAATCTCCACATTGTCCTTTTCCATTTTCCTGAAAAAAGTATTTTGTCTTTTGGCGTATTGACAAATGGCAATGCCAAGTCTCAGCTTTAGCTCATCAAAAGTGAATAAGCCATCCAGGTAATTCACAATGAATTTATATTCCAATCCATAGAAAACCAGCATTTCTTTACTAATGCCTTCCTTAAGCAATTGCTCTACCTCTTCAATTAAGCCTGCTTTAAATCTTTGGTCAAGCCTTGCCAGGATTTTGGCACGTGTTATTTCCACTTCATTTTTTAATCCAAAAATAATGGGTTTAACTTCGGGCCGCTCTACAACTTCCAGTGTGTGATATTTTAAATAATCTGCTACTTCTAATGCGCGGATTAATCTCTTTTTAGAGGATAGATCAACATGATTGGTGTCCTGGCTTTTATCATTTTGCAATTTTAAAATCAATTCCTCTTTCGATAATAAATTTAGTTGATCTCTAAATTGTTGATTTACCGGAATAGCGGTAAAAGTTTGATTTTGCAAAAGGCTGTGGATATACATTCCTGTTCCGCCACAAAGGATAGGTATTTTGTTTTTTTGTTTTATCGATTCAAAAGCCTGATAGAAGTCGTTTTTAAAGGCGTCTACATGATAACGTTCTCCAGGTGCTAAAATATCAATTAAATGATAAGGGATTTTTTTTTCGTTAATATGATATTCTTGCAGGTCTTTCCCCGTGCCAATATCCATTCGTTTAAATACCTGGCGGCTATCAGCACTAATAATTTCTCCATTTAAAACATCCGCTATGCTTACGGCCAGTTTAGTTTTGCCAGATGCCGTGGCCCCTAAAATAATGATGAGATTGTGCTGATCCATTAAAACTGGAGAATAAACTTTAAACTTCCTGTATTAAACACTTCTTGTGCAAAAACCTCCTGGTCTTTTTTAAGCAGACGATTTAGATTTCCATCTAATCCATAAATCTGAGGTTCCAAAACAGCGGTTTGCCTGAAACCCAATTTGATATAAGCCTCCCCTGCCGACCAGTCCCGATCTGCGTAAGTCATCAGATCATTTGGGTGATATGTTGCAGCGAAAAAGGAAATCAATTTACTTAATCCGCCGGTGATGGAATAACCCGCTTTAACGGCAAACCTGATCAGTTCTGCAGATTTATAATTTTCGGTATGATTCATTTTGCGCAGTGCAGAAAAGGTAGCTACAGCCACAAGTTCATCTTTTTCAAATAAACCAATTTTATAACGGCTACTTACCGATCCCTGTAAATGGTTTTCTGTTAAAAAAGAATCAGCAACGGGTTTAGTAATTTTGCATACTTTGGTTTTCCTGCCATGAATGCGGATATTTTCACCAATCAGGGATTTTATTCTCGCTAAAACCTGGTCTGGTTTTGATAGCCAAAGGTCTTCCCATAAGTGAATAAGTTTAGTACCTTCCTGATGATATCTTTCCTGAAGCTTAATGAGCGCCTGAGAATTGAACTTATTATTTAAACTGACGAGGTTAATGATCAGTTGATCATCAATCCGTAATAACTGAAACCCATCTTCTAAATAAAAAAAGCAGCCAATTTTGTGATGAGCAAGTGCCAGACTAAATTGATGATGCCAGTTATCCTGGGAAATTAAATTATTCAATCAGCAGAATTTATTCGAAAAAATTATCTGCTGCAAATTTAGCCATCAAATTATTAAATCCATCCTTTTTCTTTAAAGTTCGTATGGATAATTTCTATTAAAGTTTCTACTTCCTTTAATTTAGCATCATCCAACTGGGTAATTTTTAAAACCGCAGTATCGTTTCCTAAATCGCTCAGGTTTTGGTTTTCGGTAGAAAAATCTGTTGTATTGATTTTAACCTCCACTTGATTTCCGTTGATATAAACACCTGCAAAAAAACGTTCGGTTACTTTTTCACCGTTTAATTCTATATTCTTTTCACTATAAAGATCGTATCCACTTTCGGAGTTTTCATGAACGGTATAACCAAGGGTTGCGTATGGCTGTACCCCTGCCCTAATGGTTTGAAAAATTTCTACAAGATCAGTTTTCATAATGCAATTTGTTTTAGAAATTAAACACCATAAAATGCTTATTGTTTAATTTTTATTCTTCTGGCCACCAGCGCCCGGTAGGTAAATACGCACCCAACACTACAGTTTCACCCAATTTTGGAGTCATTAAAGGAAGCTGCCTCGCTGCAGCCGCTAAAACAACTCTTTTAACAGGTTCGTTCCAGGGATGCATGGCTAAGCTAAACTTACCCCAATGCACCGGCATTAAAACTTTTGCTTTTAAATCGATTGCGGCCTGCACCGTTTGTTCCGGAAACATGTGGATGTATGGCCAATAGGCATTGTATTGCCCACACTCGAGCAAGGCTAAATCAAAGGGACCAAACTCCTCACCTATTTTGGCAAAGTGTGTATCATATCCAGAATCGCCACCCAAAAATAGTTGGGAGGTTGCACTTTTCAATACAAAGGCCGACCAAAGCGTTTGATTTCTTTTAAACTTTCTCCCGGTAAAATGTCTGGCCGGAACAGCTGTTAATTGTACGTTGTTAAATAATGTTATTGATTCGTTCCAGCTTAGTTCATGTATGTTTTCTTTTTTAATTCCCCATCGCTCCAGATGCGAACCTACTCCCAGCGAAGTAACAATGCTTTTAACTTGTGGTGTAATTTTTAAAATACTATCATAATCGAGATGATCATAATGGTCGTGTGTGATGATCAGGATATCGATATTTGTAAATTCTTCTGCTTTTATTACGTCTGTGCCCAAAAAGGCCTTGCTCCCGATAAATGAAAATGGAGAAGGAGTTTTACTAAATATAGGATCAACCAGAATTCTTAAACCAGCTATTTTAATCAGGTAAGATGAATGCCCAAACCAGATAATTTCGGGCGCATCGCTTTTAGGAGTGCCGTTTAAGTCAGGTAAAATATATGGAAGCGCTTTATCCGGAACCTTATTCGGATGTTTTTCGAAAAGAAATGCGCTTAAAACCTTAAAGAAGCTTACCCCTTCAGGTTGCATGAGCGTTAACGACTCATTTTGCAGGGCACCATCACGATAATTAGCCAAGTGGCGGATTTTTTCCAAGCGTAATCCTTTTGGCAAACGCCCAAAAACCGGAAGATTTATAATGACTAAAAATGCAATAAAGAGAGTGAGTACAATATATAAGGTTATCATGTTATTTATTAATTCAGGCAAAGTATGAATATGCTTTTATAAAAATAACATGCCATGGATATTTGACGTATGGATTACTGTTAATGATTCACACTGAGCTTAGTCGATTGCTTTATTAATGTGTTGAAATGGTCTTCGACTACGCTCAGACTGACATACGAAATAAATTTATTTAATTTTAAACAGGCTTTTATAACAGCGGAAAGAATGAGAAAAACACATGGCAAACGTTTGATTAATTTGTATTATTACATACCGAAGAAATTTAATGTAGTTTAGCACTCAGAATGCAGTCGAAACCAACAACCATCAAAGAAATAGCCAGAATCTTAAACATTTCTCCATCCAGTGTTTCAAGGGGATTACATGATCATCCGAGCATTGGGGCAATTACAAAAGAGAAAATTAAGCAGCTGGCGAAGTCGTTAAACTATGAGCCCAATAATGCGGCAATTCTTTTTCAAAAAGGCAAAACATATACTATTGGCGTAATTTTACCGGAGCTATCAGAATATTTTTTCTCCGTCGCTATTTCTGCAATTGAAGATGAAGCTATTAAGAAAAACTATACCGTAATTTTTGCTCAATCGCACGATCATTATGAGCAGGAAGTAAAGCTCGTTGAAAAAATGAAAAATCAGCGGGTAGACGGTTTATTGGTTTCCATAAGTAAAGAAACTTCCAGGTTCGATCATTTCGAAAAACTTAATTCATTTAATATACCAGTCGTATTTTTTGATCGGATACCGCCATTAAAAAACGTGCATTACGTTGCGTGCAGTTTAGAAAGTGCAACAGTAAAAGCTGTAAACTATCTTTTGAAAAAGGGACACAGAAGCATTGGAATGATTAACGGACCGAGCACCTTATATGCGAGTGAGGAGCGCAAAGATGGCTATATGCGTGCAATTGCTTTTAACCGCTTAAAGTTCGATCCATCTTTAGTGGTAAACTGCGATTTAACCGAAGAAGGTACAATAGACGCTGCCGGACAGTTTTTAAACCACAAAAGAAAACCGACAGCTATCGTTGTTTTTAATGATTATGTGGCGCTATTTCTAATCAGACACTTTAAAAAGTTAAATGTAATTAATGATTATGATATCGTGAGTTACTCAAATTTACCTATTATCAGTTACTTGGATAATTCACCTATAGCTTCGGTAGAGCAATATCCATATTTGCAGGGGCAAAAAGCCGCCAATATCTTGTTAGATCTTATTCATAGTCCTAATTCTGAGAACCGGGCCTATTACAATACCATTGTAGAATCTGATTTGATTATAAACGAGGTAAAAGAATAAGCCAACCTTTGTGCTGAATAACTAGCTTTTGTTTAAACTTCCTGGCAAAATATTATACTGCTTTTTAAAGGCAGTAATAAAGTGTTGTGCATTTTTATAGCCTACAAGAAAAGAAACTTCATTAACAGTTTTCTTTTCCTTTGATAAAAAATAATGAGCTTTTTCCATCCTTATCTTATAAAGATAGCCAAAAACAGTATATCCGGTTAGTTCTTTAAAGCCTCTTTTAAGCTTAAAATCATTAATACCAGCCTTACGCGACAATTCCATTAAAGAATTTGGTTTTTGTAAATCGTACTCTACCAATTTTTTGGCCAATAGAATTTTTTCTACATCATCCTTTTTTATTATGCCTGTCTGTTTCTTTGGTTTTTGATTAAAATAAGCAATAATCAATTCAAATATCCGGGCCTCCAGATACAGGCGTTTTACCCTACCTTCGTGCCTGGGATAAATAATTTGCTGCAGTATTAAACCAATTTCCGGACTAATGGATTTCTGGATGGTCTTTTTGAGATCATCAGCAAGTTCTGCACCTGTTAATTGACAGAAATACGCTTGTGTGAGTTGTATATAAAGGCATCTGGTTTTTCCTGCCACATTAAATTTAATCGAATTAATCAGGCCCATATTAAAGTCCTGCTCGTTTTTAGCAAGTGATAAAAAATTATTTTGGTGCTGGTTATGGCAATAATTAATCGTGCCGTTCAGGCAAAATAGAAAACCAATATGCTGTTGGGAAGATTCAAAGCAAAAACTTTCTTCCCGTTGCGGATCAATTTCGAAAATAGAAATGTGAATCCCGCTAAACCATTTTTGGATGATGTGGAAGTTGAAATCATCTGTTTTTAATTCAGTTACAATCTCCTCTACATCTTTAGCTCCATCAAAATTATCTGGGTAGGTGTGTTCATAAATAATTTTTCCTTCCGGATCGGTTGAGAGTTTAACTTCCATATTGATTTAATCCGTTTAGCGGTATTAATTATCCGTTTAACGTTATCTGTTTTTTGTGAATATCTACAAATTTGCATAATTATTTATAATTAGTCTAAATAAATGAAGATATATTTATCAATTGCCTTATCGCTTTGTGGGTTTGTAACTGTGGCTCAAGAAATTAAAATAGATACAGTGAAGGCAAATGATTTGAGAGAGGTAGTGATTACGGGGCAGTACGGGCCGCAAACTTTGAGAAATTCGGTATACAATGTAAAAACCATAAGTGCAGAACGGATTAAGTTAAGAGCAGCAACCAATGTACAGCAGATTTTAAATACCGAACTCGGTTTTCGTTTTAGTAATGATTTAACCTTAGGCACAACTGATGTTTCTTTAATGGGGATGACCGGTAGAAATATTAAAATTTTACTGGATGGTGTACCGATGGTAGACCGATCGGATGCCCGCGAAAGTTTAAATCAGATAGACGTTAATACGATCGAAAGGATCGAAATTGTAGAAGGCCCGATGTCTGTTGTGTATGGTACCGATGCTTTGGCCGGCGTAATTAATATTATAACCAAAAATCCTGGTAAGCAATTCCTGAGTATTCATGCGCGTGTACAGGAAGAAACAGCTGGAAAAGAATATAACCTGCTTCATGGTGCAGGTCAGCACAATCAGAATCTAAGTGTTAGCTGGCAGCAAAAAGGCTGGAGTGCTTTGCTTGGTGTATCACATAACGATTTTGGTGGCTGGAATATGGCTCCGAAAACAGCATTTTTAGAAGAATTTAATAGTTATAAAAATCAATGGAAGCCTAAGGAGCAATGGCTCGGTAATACTAAAATCGGTTATAGAAATCAAAATTTCAATATATGGTATCGTTTGGATGGACTAAATGAGGATATTGATTCGCGTTTTGGAATAAATCCATCAAGCTTTGAAGGGAAGCTATCTACCTATACCACCAAACGTTATACGCAACAATTACAGTCTGAATGGAGGGTAAATGATAAATTACAGGTCACCGCTATAGGAGGTTACACCGATTTACAACGATCAACCCATACCGTTATCCATAATTTCACAAACAACACAGAACGATTAAGCGTGGATAAGGGTGAACAGGATATCGCAAAATTCAACTCAGCTATTTTTAGGGCTACTGCAATTTACGTATTGAATAAATCAATTGTATTTCAGCCCGGGATCGAATACAACAGAGATGCAGCTAGTGGACAGAGAATTAATGGATCGCCGGTTATTAATGATTATGCAGCGTTTATTTCTGCCGAGATTAAACTTACTGGCGGAATAAGTGTTAGACCAGGATTGAGGTTTATTAAAAATTCCATTTACGATGCCCCTCCTGTAATTCCTTCATTAAATGCCAAGTTTACTTTAACCCAAGATTTAGATCTTAGACTGGCTTACGCTAAAGGTTTCCGTTCTCCAGCTTTGAGAGAATTATATTACGATTTTGTAGATGCCAGTCATAATATTTTAGGTAACCCTAATTTAAAAGCCGAAGAATCGAACAGTTTTAATGGCTCGCTGGCCTGGACCGGCGTACATGAAAAAGATTTGCAGTTCCGTTCTACCCTATCGGGATTCTACAATTTGTTTAAAAACAGGATTAATTTTGCCCAGTCTCCTACAGATAACTCCATAACCTCACTATTTAATGTAGACAAGTATAAAACGACAGGTGCTACATTAGACAATACATTGATTTACAAAAATATTCAGGCTACACTGGGTGTATCATATATTGGCCGATACAATGATTTAAGGGTGAGCAATCCAGACCTGGAGACTCCTGAATTTGCATGGGCTACGGAAGTAAACTCGAATATAACTTATACGCTTCCTAAAATAAATGGGAGTATCAGTCTCTTTTATAAATATACCGGGAGCTTACCAAACTATAAACTTATGGTAGAAAACGATCCCAACTCAGTAATACTGACGAAAATCAGTGATTTCCATACCGCAGATTTAATGCTGAACAAAAATCTGTTTAAATCTTTAACCATTAATGCAGGTATTAAAAACCTTTTTGATGTTACACAACTCAGCAATACCTCAACCGCTACCGGCGGAGCGCATAGTACAGGTGGCGATGTTCCATATAGTTATGGTCGATCTTACGTGCTTGGGCTAACCTATAACTGGAATAAACTTTAACAATAAATAACATAATTAAAACAAGATGAATAAACTTAACTCAATGATTGCCGTGGCTTTTCTGGCTATAACATTTACGGCTTGTAAAAAAGATACCGATGAACCCATTTTTATTGCTCCACCTTCTGATGGAAGTACGTTAACATTAAATGGCAAAACAGCAGAATCAAATTATACTAATATCGTGTATGTAGATTTCAGCGCTGACAAACAAACTCCTATAGATAGAAAAAGTTTCAATATTGGATTAACCTCTGATAGCAAATTTAGAGTGGTGCTTAATCCTTCTTATCAAACAACAGCAACTGCAACATCTAAAACTGATATTACAGCCGTTACTTTGGCTGATCCCGGTACTATGGTAGAATTAAATCATGATATAACAAATCCGCTGACAGTATCCCTGGTAGATTATTGGGACGGCGACATAACCAAAACTGCTTTCGCTGAAGTTAGTGCCGCGGATGTTGAGAACAAAGTTTATCTGCTAAGTTTTGAAGGAAATAAGGATAAAGATAAATGGTTTAAAATTAAAGTTATCAGAAATAGCACTGGTTATAAAATCCAATACGCAAGATTAAACGAAACTGCTATAAAAACCCTGGATGTACCAAAAAGCTCAGATCACAATCTGGTATTTGTATCTCTTGAAAACAATAAAATTGTACAGGCTGAGCCAGTTAAAGCTGCGTGGGATATTTCATGGAGTTACAGTACTTACAATTCAGGATTGGGTTCTCCTTATTGGTTTCAGGATTATGTTGCAATTAACAACCTTGGGAATGTAACCGCTGCAAAAATTTCAACAACAACCAAAGCTTACGCTTCATTTATGGAGTCAGACATTGCTGGCCTAACCTTTTCTGCATCAAGAGATGTAATCGGCTCTTCATGGAGAACCTCTCCTAGCCAGGCCGGTGTTGGTGGTGGCGTTAAAGCCGATGTTTTTTATGTGATTAAAGATGGCGCAAGTAACGTATATAAACTAAAATTCAACAGTTATATATCTGGTGATGGTGGTGAGCGTGGCAAACCAGTAATCGAATACAAACTAATTAAGAAAGGATAATATAAGCTAAGGCTTAATAAAAATATGTTTTGTTAGTTGGATAAAAGCTCTCCGCGATGGGGAGCTTTATCTTTTTACAGGTGTTATTAATTTATGGGCGTCATGCTGATCAGATAGCTATCGGATTTATTGCAGCATCTATACCGTAACTCTCATTAAGACTCTGAAACAAGCTACCATTGACAGACTCCAAAAAAAGGTCGTCATTGCGAGGCACGAAGCAATCTTAAAGCGCAAGCTGTTAGCGATAGTTGTAAGATTGCTTCGTCGGCTGAAAAAGCCTTCTCGCAATGACGATTCCTCGCCGGAACATAGCAATAGAACCCTCTGTTCAATATATTGATTTTTATAAAATAAATTATCCCTCAGGGTGAAGATGTGCGAAGCTGCAGACTTACGAAGTTTGACATGCATATTACGGTTAAACTTCGTAAGTCTAACGAATGCTATAAACGCAAAAAGGGGCCTGGCATACCAGAACCCTTTTTGTTTCATACTCGCGAAATATTATTTTCCAGAGTTTTTCTTGTCAGTTACTTCTGCACGGATTTCTTGTGCTAAAACTTTAAGATCTTGCATTGCTTTACGCACACGAGTACCAGCAGCTGCGTTGCCAGCATTATAAAATTTTTCTACATCTGCTTCAATAGCAGCAACAGCAGCTTTAACTTTTGAGAATTTTTCCATCGCTAATTGATGTTTTTAGGGTTTAAAAAATTTATTTTTTTCAATAATACATATTTACCTTGAATTAACAACAGAAAGCAAATATTTATTTGCAATAAGTTTTGCACATTTTCACAATCAAAAAAATGCCTTTACACTTATTGCAGCCACATTTTTACAATCCGAAGATAAAATATTAGCACTTATGCAATTTGCTCAGAGAGCTTAATCAGGTTATTAAAGGTAAAGTTGGCACTATTTACACAGCGTTCATAATCTGCCTCAGTAACATGCTCATTTAATACAGAAAGAAATATTTTCCAATTTGCGCTCAGCCCTTCCCCGTAAACGCCATAATAATTTAGGCCATCCTCGTGGTTTTTAAAATTAGGATTGGCTAAAAGATGCCTTTTAATGACGTTACCGCCCAATGTTGCCCCTTCCAGCACATATAATGCACCTAAAACTTCTGCAATATTTTTTTCCGGAATAAACAATTCAAAACTTAACTCTGGCAAGGTTAAGGTGCTGATATTCCAGTAATTTAGGTCTTGTTCTAAAGCGCCCAGCTTTAACCGGTCCTTCATCCCCAATTGCTCAGCAATAGTTGAGTCTAAACTATTTGCGAGTGTATTTTCTAATTTCTGGTGAATGATATAATTAATAGTTAACAACTTTTTATACTGATCGGTACTTAACGTATTGTTCATAATCTCATTAACGAACATCAGCGATTCTAATGTTTTATGATTTTGTGCAGTTTCGGTTCTCAATAAATTGGAAATCATATTTGGGAGTTTATTATAAAATAAAAAAGATTCGGACTAATGCCCGAATCTATCCATATTTTTTATTCAATTTTAATTTAATTTTAAATGTTGGTTAAACCAAAAGTCGTGTACGGAATGTACACATTTAACTAAGTTATCGTAACCGTCGGGTTTGGTAAGGTATGCATTCGCGCCAAATTCGATTGAGGCCTTAACATCGTCCGGATTATCGGATGTCGAAAACAAGATTACGGGTATGGATTTAAGATAGGGAATATCCCGTATAAATTTTAGTAAATCCAAACCAGATAAGCCTGGTAAATTCAAATCGAGCAAAATTAATTTAGGTTTGGTTTTATTTTCTGCAAAACCCTGAAGTTTTTTCAATGCTTCTACCCCATCTTCAACTATCGTTAAATTCAGTGTATCCTTAACTTCCTGTACAGCACTTTGCATAAAAAAAGCATAATCTATATCATCCTCAACATAAAATATATCTGGTGTTTTCATTTATCTGTTTTTAAAAGCTACAAAAAAGGTCGATCCTACATTTAACTTACTCTCAAACCAAACTCTGCCATGATGTTTTTCTACAATCCTTTTTACAATAGCCAGGCCCACTCCTGATCCTTCAATCTCCTTCACATTATCCATACGTTTAAAAAGCTCAAAAACCCTGTCATAATAACGATTATCAATTCCTATACCATTGTCTTTAACCGAATAGATAATCTCCCCTTCGTCTATATACGCAGAAACTTCAATTTTGGGTTGCTCAACCATAGCAGAGTACTTTACAGCATTTCCAATCAGATTTGTAAAAACCTGCGTAATCATGGTTTTATCTCCTTTGATGTTAGGAAGTTGTCCTAAAATTAACACTGACTGATCTGCTTTATAGGCCGACCATACCTCGTTTTTGATGTCTTTAAGCAAAGATTCCATATTTACGGTTTCAAAATGAATCTCAGAACGGCCAACTCTTGCTAAATTTAAAATCTCCTTAATCAACAAGTTCATTTTATCAGCACCAACCAAAATCCTGCTTAACATTTTTTTACCTCCCTCATCTATACTTTTGTTTTTAAGCATTAGCTCTGTATAGGTTTTAATCGAGGTAAGCGGAGTTCTCAGATCATGAGATATGGTATAACTAAACGTATCCAGTTCTTCATAAGCGGCCTGCAGCTTCTCATTAAGTGCTCTGATTTCATTCGCCTTTTTATTAATATCGGCAATGATAATTTCGCGTATCCTCAACACAGAGGCAACTTCTTCAGCCATCCATTTTTCAGAGGTATTATTAACTACCTCCGACCAGATTTCGAAAGATTTGCGTGGAGACAGGCTCATTAAACCATTTTCTGATTCAACTACGGATTTATCCGGATTTCCAGCCCAATTTACATCGGTAATTATTTCGGGTTTAAACCAAATGATCATTTCGCCCAGTTCTTTATTTATCAGACAAGAAAGAACGCCAGATGCGATTGACTTATATTTTTTAGCCGGAGAATAGATTTCAGACAACCGATGGGTATAATATATCGACTCATCGTTGGTCGTTCTCAACCATTCAGCAAGTTCCCTTATATCTTCTTCTAATGGTACATTTCCAATGGTTTTGAGTTCATTTTCAAAAATGACAGCAACTCCGGATGCTTTGGTCGCATCTAAAATAGTCCGTTTGTGGGTGGTTATAGCCTCAATTAAATATTTATCGCGTGTTAAATGCTCAGACAGGATATTCGCCGTACTTTTAAATTGCTCAATAATTTTTGCATCTTCTTCTTCCTGGCGGTATTCCAAAGCTGAAGAAAGAATTTGGCCGATTAGCTTAGCGCCTTCTCTAGCTTTATAATCAATAAATTTAGGGCTATAATTATGGCAGGCAATTAAACCCCAAAGCTCACCATGAGAAATCAGGGATATGCTAAAACTGGATTGCACACCCATGTTCTTTAAATATTGAATGTGTATGGGCGATACTGCCCGTAAACCTCCATTCGTTAAATCTAGTGCTTCGTTTTCTTTGAAGGTAATAATGGGTGAATCGGCTACGTTTACATCAGCAATTAGTCTGGTTAAATTCAGTTTATATAGCTCTCGTGCTTGTTTCGGAATATCTGATGCGGGATAATGCAAGCCAAAAAAGGACTCTAACATTTCTTCTTTTTCTTCTGCAACTACTTCGCCATGTCCATCCTCTAAAAACTTGTAAACCATAATACGGTCGTAATTGATCAATCTTTTTACTTCTTTGGCTGCTCCCTTTAATAAGGCCGAAATATTTTTACCCTGGAGCATAGATGAAGCCGAACGGCCAATTGAACTTTGAATGTCGAACTGCAGCGTAACGGGTTCAAATTCTAATAACCAGTCGTTTTTTGACGAAGAAATAATGAGGTAAAATGGAAGTCCGTTAATCTCCAAAGGATGTGGACTAATGGCATCAAAACTTTTACGGATAATACCCAGTTTAAGCAAGTCTTCAATGTTAAACGCAGAATCTTGTTGTTTAATAAAATGATTTATCTCAGACAGTGGTTTATTTAATAAGTTCCTGGCTGGTTCTTTTAAGAAATCTCCTGTATTTTCACTCAAATAAGTAATGGTTGAACTGTTCTTATCAACAGCCACGAGGAAACCATGTGATTGAATTTTGCCCGGTATGTGAATGGGCTCTTTATCACAATTGGTTAAGTCTACAGAAAATTTAGTCATATGTATTTTTTTGCAGCATATTTAATCTTACGAATTAACAAATATAAAGCGTATATTTTAGAATGTCTATAATTTGATAAATTCGGATTTGAGATTTGTTTTTTATTATATATTTGTTTGAATTTAAAAAAATCATTCAAACTTGGCAAAGAAAAATATTTTGGTTATTGAAGATAACCATGCGATCCTTGATGTTATAACTCTTATTTTGGAAAGCGAAGCTTTTAATGTTGATGGGCTAAACAAAGGTGCTAACTTTATCAATCATGTTCAGGAATTTAATCCGGATGTAATAATTATGGATATTATGCTCCCTGATGTTGATGGAAGGGTACTTTTAAAAGAATTAAAAGAGACTGATACTACAAATCATATTCCTGTATTAATGATTTCTGCCCGTTATAATGCAAACAACTATTCATTAGATGGTATAGAAGCAGATGATTTTATGGCCAAGCCTTTTAACATTGACGAATTGATGGATAAGATTTATGCTTTACTGAGAAAATAAGCTTTTACTCAGGCATACCAGGTAACTTTATTCCCCCAAGTTTTAGGTTTTTCATTAATACTTCCAGAAAAGAGAATTTAGTATCAGTAAATCCGTGTGCATTGACCCAAACATTTATATTTGCTCTATAACCACTATCTTCTAAAGCAGACACGCCTATTCTTCGTTCGGGTGTTTTTAAACAAGGACTAAATTCATCTACAGTTTTATTGAAAATAGAAACAACTTTTTCATAATCGATCCCATAACTAAATTTAATTTCAATATCCAATCTTCTAATCCCCTCTCTGCTAATATTGATAATCACTTCATTTGATAATTTACTATTTGGAATAACTACTGTTCTATTATCAAAGGTTTTAACTATGGTGTAAAATATCTGGATTGAGGTTACTGTTCCTTCCTGGCCTTGTGCAATAATATTATCCCCTACAACAAAAGGTTTTAATAGTAAAATCAATACTCCACTGGCAAAATTTTGCAGGGTACCTGATAAAGCTAAACCTGCCGCAACTCCGATACCACCTATAAGTACGGTTAAAAAAGTAAGCTGAATGCCAATAATCTGCATTACCGTAAGTACTAATAAAATTCTTAAGGTAATCAGTATTAAGCTCGTTAGAAAAGGTCGCAATGATGGATTTATATCTTTGCGGTGCATACCACCCTGCATCCATTTTCCCAGTAACTTAATTAACCACAAGCCTAAAATAAGCAACACAATACCTAAAATTACAGATGGCCCTTTATCAATTATCCAATCGTAGGCTTTATCATAAAAAAGGTCAACATTACCGGCATCAATCTTCATATTAATATTCTCTTGTATCTCATTATTACTTAACTAGCTTGTCTTTAGTTATATCTACTTTCTTTGCATCTTTGGCTGATGTTACTTTTTCCTCAGCTCCTTTAGCTTTTGTATTTTTCGGTGCAGTAGCCTTGCTACTTTCTGCCGCTGTTTTAGCATTTTTCATATTCTGTTCTTTAATAATTAATCTTCGGCGTTGAGCCAGGCTTTTGCTTCTTCTATTTCTTCTGGTTTAAAGCCTTTAGACTTGCCCGGCGTAACTACTGTAAAAATATCAGTAAACCACTCCACTCCTTTTTCCGCACTTACTACAGCAATTTTTTTCCATTTGGCAAAATTTTGCAAGCCAGCTTTAACATCTTCTACCCATGCACCAGCCGTGAAATTTTTCACGTCAGTTTCTAACACAAGCAAATACCTGATTTCATTAAATCGCTTAGCGGTTCTTTGCAAGCCAGTTAATAAAACACTCTTTACATCATCGCTCGTCACTTCTCCGGTAGCTCTTACACCAAAAATATGATCTGGTAGTCCTGTTATTTCAGTTAGCATAAAATTTCTTTTATTTAAGAACACCATAATTCACCAAGATGTTTGCTATTTAAATAAATTCTGAAAGTTGTGTCGTAACCCAAACACTATCATGCTGATACTGTTATAGAAACAATATTTATAAATAAACAATCCTATGGAGATAAATTTCTTAAAATCTTTTACGCTTGCTTGTGGGCTGGCTGTTTTACTTTCTTCCTGTACGGGTGGAATAAAAAATACAACCGTTACAGATTCGACTACGACTGATTCAACACTGGCTGCAGCATTAAAACCTGCCGGTCCTGCCCCTGAATGGGGGAAAACAATAAAGCCGGAAATGCAGGTGGTTATAGAAAAACTAAGTAGTTACGGAGATAAACCTTTAGAAACTTTAAGCACTGCTGATGCGCGCAAAAACCATACACCAACGGATGCCGTAATGGATTTAATAAAACAGAATAATATTACGGTGCCGGCGCCTAAGGTAGATACCATGGGTAAAGATATTGATGTTACTGGTGGCAAAATCCATTTGCGTATTTACACCCCAAAGGAAGGAAACGGACCATATCCACTCATTGTTTATTATCACGGTGGTGGTTTCGTAATTGCCAATTTAGATGTTTATAACGCATCTGCACAGGCTTTGGCAGAGCAGGTTGGTGCAATTGTAGTTTCTGTAGCTTATCGCTTAGCCCCCGAAAATAAATTCCCTACCGCGCACAATGATGCTTTTACTGCTTATGAATGGGCTGTGAAAAACGCAGTAGACTTAAAAGCCGATCCGGCAAAAATTGCAGTTGTTGGCGAAAGTGCAGGTGGTAATTTAGCGGCAAACGTATCTATTATGGCCAGAGACAAACATATTATGCTTCCTGTACACGAGGTTTTGATCTATCCTATTGCTCAGGCCGATATCAATACTGAATCTTATAAAATGTATCAGAATGCAAAACCGTTAAACAAAGCAATGATGAGCTGGTTTAATGAACAATACCTAAACACGATGATTGAAGCGCAAGATCCTAAAATATCTTTGATAAATGCCAATTTAAAAGGCCTTCCATCAACAACCATTATTACTGCAGAAATAGATCCTTTGCACGATGATGGCATCATGTTAGCCAATAAACTAAAAGCTGCAGGCGTTAAGGTGGATACAAAGAATTATGAGGGCGTTACGCATGAGTTCTTTGGTATGGCTTTGCTTGTACCCGAAGCAAAAGCGGCACAGGCTTATGCTGCTGATCAGTTAAAAACTGCTTTTAAATAAGCGTTCTTTAACCACAGATGGACACAGATAAACACGGATTTTTATCTGTGTCCATCCTTAATATCTGTGGTTAAAATTTTTAGCTATAAGCAAATGATGCTTTGGTCGCTTCCAAACTAATTAAGCTCCTTTATTCGAACCCAAACTCTGCATCAATTGATCATATAGATCATCGCTTGAAGCTTTTTGCGGTTTCATCTTTTTCACTGTAGCTCGTTTTCCTTTAGCTTTTGCTTTGATAATTTTTAATAATTCACTACTGTAATCATCTTTAAATGTACTCAAGTCGAATTTTGAGCTATATTGTTTGATCAAAGCCAGTCCTACATCCATTTCTTTTTTGGTAATGGTAACATCATCAACCTTATTAATTTCTGACAGGCTCCTGATTTCCTGTTCAAATCTGATTTTTGTAATAACAATTACATGTTCCATAGGATGGATTACACAAAGGTTTTCTGTGTTCCTTAATACAAACCTGGCGACACCAGCTTTGCCCGATTTCTCTAATGCCTTTAGTAATAATCCATAAGCTTTTTTGCCCTGCTTTTCAGGCTCGGTATAATAAGAAGTTTCGTAATAAATAGGATTAATATCCTTTATATCAACAAAATTCTCCAGTTCTATAATTTTAGTTTTTTCAGGTGCAGCCTCTTCAAAATCGTGCTTATCTAACACAATATACCTGTCTTTTAAAAAATAGCCCTTAACTATCTTCTCATAGGGCACCTCTTTATGTGTATTTTCATTCACTCTTAGAAATTTAATCTTTGCCTGATCACGTTCATCGAGCATATCTAAATCAAGATTACTATTCTGGACTCCTGAAAACAACTTAATCGGGATATTTACCAAACCAAACCCAATCGAACCTTTCCATATTGATCTCATAGCTTAATATTTACTTACTAACAAGCTCCTAAAACAGATTGTTTTGGGTTTATTAAGCGTAAATTGAGGAAATCACAAACTATTTAGATAATGCAATGTTATTTAAGTATCAACCCTATCTGAAATACATATGAAAATCGCCTATATTTCAACCTATCCTCCGCGCGAATGTGGTTTAGCAACATTTAATCAGAATTTGGTTAACGCATTAAGTTTAAATCCTGCTTACAATCCACAAAAAAGTTTTGTTGTTGCCTTAAATGAATCGGATGATGTTAATGAACACAATTACCCAAACGAAGTAAAATTTGTCATCCGTCAACAAAATCAAAAAGATTATATTGATGCTGCAGATTTTATCAATAACAGTGATGTAGATAGCTGTATCATTGAACATGAATTTGGTATATATGGTGGCAACAGCGGTGTATTCTTATTGTCTTTAATTAACAGATTAAAAAAACCATTCATTACCATTTTGCATACGGTTTTAAAAGAACCTAATTTTATGCAGCAGACCATTATTAAAGAGATTGCGGTTAAATCGTCTAAAATAGTGGTGATGAGCAAAAAAGCAGTCTTATTTTTAACCAGTATTTACCAAATCCCTAAGGCTTCTATCAAATTAATAGAGCATGGTGTTCCAGATCTGGAACCTCTACCTAATAACGAAATTGCACAAAGTGAACTTTTTAAAAATCGAAAAGTGCTTTTTACATTTGGTTTAATTAGCAGGAATAAAGGTTTAGAAACGGTGATTAAAGCATTACCCAGCATTGTAGTGCAACATCCTGATGTTTTATATGTGATTTTGGGCAATACCCATCCTGGTGTGGTAAAACATAATGGTGAAGAATATCGAGATAGTTTAAAAGCATTGGCGAAAGATTTAGGGGTTGAAAACAATATTGCTTTCGTCAATAAATTTGTATCTGAAGAAGAATTGCATCAATATTTAACGGCCTGTTATTTATATATTACGCCTTATTTAAATGAAGCCCAAATTACCAGCGGTACCTTATCTTATGCGGTAGGCGCTGGTGCGGCAGTAGTTTCTACCCCATATTGGCATGCGCAGGAGCTTTTAGCCGATAACAGAGGGAAATTATTTGACTTTAAGAATGATGTACAATTGGCAACCATTGTAAACGAACTTTTAAGTGATCAAGATAAATATCAGAAACTGAAGCAAAATGCTTACGAATATGGATTGAAACTGCGCTGGCCTGCTATTGGGAGTGTTTATCTTAACGTATTAACCCAGGCTTTGACCGCAGGAAAAAAACCAGAAAGAGTTACTCCTCCTATTATTGATATTGAAAGTATGCCAGTGCTCAATTTAAACCATATTTCATTGTTAACAGATGATACCGGAATAATTCAGCATGCCCGTTTTGGTATTCCAAATTTGAAGGAAGGCTATTGTATTGACGACAATGCCAGAGCTTTGATTATGGCGTTAATGGCTATCGGGCAGGATAAAAATCCTAAAGCTTTAAAATTGATGCCCGTTTATCTTAGTTTCATTCAATATATGCAAACGGATGATGGAAATTTCAGGAATTTCCTGAGTTTTAACCGCAATTATCTGGATGAAATAGGCTCTGAAGATTCTTTTGGCCGGACCATTTGGTCATTGGGCTATTTAGTTTGCAGTGCACCCAACAATTCTTACCGTGAATTCGGCAGAGAATTATTTTCGCATGCTATTCCACATTTCAGGGAATTAAAATACCTCCGTGGAAAAGCAAATACCATTATTGGTTTATCCTATTACCTGTGTGCTCATCCTGGTGATGAGTTAATTACAAAAGAAATCAATTTGCTGGCCAATTCATTGATGGCATCATATAATGACAATAAAGATGGCGACTGGCATTGGTTCGAAGATATTCTAACCTATGATAATGCAATACTTCCTTTGGCATTACTTCATCATTATGAAGTTACCGGGAATACTGAATCTTATAAAATTGCCATGGAAAGTATCGAATTTTTGAATAGCTTTTCTTTCGAAAATGGATATCTAAATCCTGTGGGCAATGCCGGATGGATGAAAAAACATGGTAAAAATCCAATTTACGATCAACAGGCTATAGAAACAATGGCAATGGTTTTACTGTACGCTAAAACCTTTGAGGTGACTAAAGATGATCAATATTTGAGTTTAATGCATATCAGCTATGAGTGGTTTTTAGGAAAAAATAGCTTACACATTCCTTTGTACGATTTTGAAACACATGGTTGTGCAGATGGTCTACAATTTAACAGTGTAAACAGGAATCAAGGTGCGGAAAGTACATTGGCCTATTTTATTTCACATTTGGCTATTCTTAAAGCAGCAGAAGCAGAATATGAAACCTTGTCTTCCCCCTTAGTGGAAGCAGATAAATGCAGCTAGAGATAAATCTGTCCTGGAAATATTAAGGCTGGTTCAGAAACGAATCAGCCTTTTTTTGTAGTAAAAGCCAGGTCATCCTTAAATGGGCTCAGATGACTCAGGTGGTCAATATTATTTTGAAGATCAGGGTTTGGTACGCTTCGGTTACAGCAGTCCTGCTATCTCTTCAAGTCCTCACTCATCGCTCCGGGCTTTCCGTTCTATCAGGTTTATTTAAATTTGGTATGTGGTTCTTAGGATTTTAGATTCACCACTACCCTCGGTCTGTGTACTCACAGACCATGGAAAGGAACTTATGCTATCAAAACCTCGCAGTTTTTTTAAACCTGCGAGGTTTAATGATATTAAATTCATTGCCTCGTTGTAATGAGAAATATCGTTAATTATTTATCATTATTCTCCAACAATTTATTCAACAGCAGCTCTAAATTTACCGTTGCAAAAGAAGAACTATAATCAGACAATCCGTAAGGAATAATCAGTTCACCGTTGCTGATAATCGATCCGCAGGAATATACCACGTTAGGCACATAACCTTCACGTTCATCATTATTAGGAATAATCAGTGGTTCTTTTAAATGGCCTATTTCTATACTTGGGTCTTCAAGATCCAGTAAACTTACACCAATGCAGTACCTGCGCATTGGACCTACCCCATGCGTAATTACAATCCATCCTTTTTCTGTTTCTATCGGAGAACCACAATTGCCAATCTGTACCAGCTCCCAATCGTAACGTGGCTGTTTTAACAGGATTGGGTTTTCCCAAACATTAACCTTGTCCGAAAACATCAGGTAATTATTCCAGCCATCTATCCGGCTCATCATTACATATTTTCCTTTAATTTTTCTTGGAAATAAGGCCAGGTTTTTGTTTTGTGCACCATCGCCATAAAGTGGAATCACTTTAAATTCATAAAAATCTTCAGTTTGTACCAGTTTGGGGATGATTAAAGAACCATCAAAAGCTGTATACGTGGCATAGTACAGCACTTTTCCATCATCTTTAATAAATTTTACGAAACGTGCATCCTCAATCCCTTTACGTTCAAATTCTGAAATAGGAAAAATTACACGATCAGATATGTCTGTATCTTTCGAGAAAGTGATGGTGTGATAGGTATCTGATAACCAAAGTACTTTATCGTATTCGATTAAACGGGAAGGATTATCTTTGTATAAGCTTTTAGAATCTTTGATGATATTGCTCAAACTGGTATATTCAAATTTGTCATCCAGTTTTGATTCAATTTCTTCTAATACAGAAGGATCGATCTGCGCATAAGCCGCTTTTTTCAGGAACAGTTTTTTAACGTAAATCGCATTTTTTACTACCTCGGCTTCATCAACATAATTCCCTACCGGCAAAACCTGGATATTATTGTTTTTATCAATTAAAGCACGGCGGAAAACAATCGAAGAAATATGTCCCTCACCTACGGCCCTAAAGCTAATAATTACTCTCTTTTCACCATCCACTAAATCGGTTTGATCAGGATCATCAACAATACTGGGATTAAAAAAAGCAGCAGATTCTATTGAATATTCGTGCGTAAAGTAAGCACCAATCAGCAATCTGGTGTATTCATCAATATCTTCAAATTCGGTGCCTAATGCTGCAAATTGTTTTTTTAACTTTTTACAGTGCCGGGTCAGGATTTTGGTAATATTCCGGTGTCTTTTAGAATATTCCTGTAATATAGGCGATATCAGCGAAAATACTTTTTCATCTGAAAACTCTAAAACCTTCCTGATTACTTCTAATGCTCTCTCCTCTCCATTAAAAAAAAAACGTGCAATAACTCTTTTAGTATCTGGGTTAACCTTAACAGGTTTACGTTCTATGTATAATCTCATTATTTTAGCTGTTTTATTGTAATTTTAACGTTTTCCACTGATGTCATCCAACGCTATAATAACGGAAGTTACGACTTAATTGTTTATATTATTTACAGTATTTGCACATAATTTTTACCTTTAATTATTCTCCCTTTTAAAGCAGATAACATGATTCCATCAGACGAAACCTTACGTTTAGAAAAATTAAAATACTACGAAATTGTAAGCACGCCTGCAGAAAGTGCTTTTGATCAGATCGCACAATTGGCTGCTGAAATATTTGATGTTCCGACTGCAGGTATCGGTTTCGAGACAGAGGAGGACATTTTTATGAAAGCTCAGATGGGATCAGCCATCGGCTTACCTTTAAAAAATGATGCATTTACTTTTTTTGCCTCTGCTCCCCTCATGTCGCCGGAAGGTTATCCTCTTGGCCTGATTTACGTTGCCGATACTAAATTTAAAACAGCCGAAGCGCAGCAGCTAAAAATGCTGAGTAACTTAGCGGATATGGTGATGGAAAAACTGGAGTCCAGAATTGCAGTTAGAAAAGCTTTAAGAGCATACGATGACCGTTTACACGTGCTTGTTCATGATCTTAAAAACCCGATGACCACCATTTCACTTCAATCTGAATTGCTTGGACGCATGCCGGGTATTGATGATAAAGCTGCATTAATTGCAGGTAAGATTAATGCACAATCGAAAAGAATGATTGATAATTTGAATGGCATTTTAAGCGCTGCCCGGAAAGAAGGTAACTCATTTAAGCCGAAGAAAGATAAAGTAGATATAAAAGCAATATTAGAACAGGTAAAACTTGCACTCAATTTATCCCTTAAGCTTAAAGATCAAACCGTTTTAATTGATATTAACGAACCCGTTGAAATTTTTGCTGATCCTGATAAATTAGCAACGGTTTTTAGTGAATTACTTAACAATGCCATCAAGTTTTCACCAGTAGGAAAAGAGATTTACATCACCCATCAAATAGCTGAAAATGCGGTAACGATTGCGATAAAAGACAATGGCGTGGGCCTGACTGAAGAAGATCTGGAGAAAGTTTTTATGAAATTCGCCCGGTTGAGTCCGGTAAGCACCAATCAGGAAAACACTTACGGATTAGGGCTGATTACCGCAAATGCATTAGTGGATATCCATAAAGGAAAGTTATGGGTAGAAAGCGATGGAAAAGACCTGGGTACAACTTTTTACGTAACATTACCCATTAAATAGGTTTGAATCTGATAATTCGCTGAGTTTCATTTCTTCGAGCAAAATTCTTTCAGGAATGGCATTTCTATGGTATGACCATTTTATTAATCTTATAAGGCCGTTTTCAATTTCAATACCCGTTATATCGCCATCACTAAAACAGCAACATCCGCTATTAAAGTAACCTGGTTTGTATTTACCGAAGCTTGGTGCTTCATCCCCTTCTTTTATCCGTTTATGAAGCTCTGTGTTTAAAAAAGCAAGATCAACAGCATTCTTTTCCTTTTTCGCTTTGTTTAATTTTACATAAATCCGTTCCAGATGTGTTAAAGATGCAAAAACAGGCTGATGTGTATGTCCGGTAATTAAAGCCATGTTCTTTTTTGTCATTATCCAGTTGTACATCAATGTATTATGCACCGTTTTAAGCTGATTGTCGTAGGCAGGCGTATTGGGATTAATTTGAAGGTACGACTGTAGTGGTGCCCAAATGGTACTCACAAACCACTTGCTAAACCAGTTCCCATCACTCTGTAAATCTCCCTGGTGTCCGTGAGTCAAAAAAATATCAAGTTTACTTTCTCCTACTGGCAACCTTAAAATAGCCCCTTCGTAAATACGGATTTTAGTTCCATAAATTCTATTGAGGTTAAATCCGGCTAAAGGATCATTATCCCAATATAAATCATGGTTACCAAATATCTTAGTGAATCGCTTTTTTGAAATAAAGGCTTTTTCTGCTTCGAAAGTAGCCTGATTGTGTTTAATCACAGATTCCAGCAAATTCTCCCAAAGTTCCTCGCTATCGCCCAGATTTATATAATGGAAATCTTGCTGGTTATAATATTCGAGCGCTTTCAGGTAATTCTTTTCTGCTAAAGTGAAATCATCAGCATAATCACGGGCACCCTTATGCTGATCTGATAAAATGATAAATTTATCTGTATCAGCAATTTCAAAAATAAGTCCCCGTTTCCCTGGTGCTGTATTAATGTTTCTGTAAAGTTTATTTAAAGCTTCATGGATACGTTTACGGTTAGGCCTTGAACCAAATCTATTCGACATACGGATAATCCAGGCACTGAGTAAACGTTGTAAGAATTTCCGCATTTATGAATGAGTCTTCGCTAGGATTATTGTTTCTCAAAGTAACAAAAAATATCATGAATCGTTTTAAACTGTCATTCTGAGGGATAATTTATTGGATAAAATCAATAGGAATGACAGATAATTCAGCAAATTGAAAGGCCAAGAGGCATCGTCATTGCGAGAAGGCTTTTTCAGCCGACGAAGCAATCTTACAACGATCGCTACTAGCGTGCGCATTAAGATTGCTTCGTTCCTCGCAATGACGATTTTTCTATTGGGGCTGTCAATGGTAACATAGTGAAGAATCTCTGGCCTATGAAACATAGCCCCCAAAACCTTTTCAGAAATGATCATGGTTACTTGGTATAAGAAGTTAAGTGAATTAAGCCCTGCTTCCTATAATTCGGTGACGAAATGCTAATACAGATTTAACTGAATAAATACCCTAACCTGCAATCCGACTTCTTTAAAGATTCTTCATTGCATTCAGAATGACAAATAAAAGCGTTCAATTTTAAAAATATTTACTAATTTTGTTAGCATTGAAAAGATCAGGAAGCGCAGATTTACCCTTACATTATGGCCATGTGCCGCCATGGCTGGCTCAGCGTATGGCTACACTTGGTTTAGCTATAACGGAAGCTATATTACTGGAGTATGGTAAAGCAGAAGTAATCCGTCGTTTAAGCAGTCCTTTTTGGTTTCAGAGTTTAGGTGCGGTAATGGGGATGGATTGGCATTCTTCCGGAATTACCACATCAGTTATGGGTGCTTTGAAGAAATCAATTAATCCCTTATCAAAAGAGTTGGGGATTTACATTTGTGGTGGCAAAGGAAAACACAGCAGAGAAACGCCAAATGAACTTTTAAAAATTGCTGATAAAACGGGGTTAAATGGAACCGAATTGGTTCGGGCAAGTAAACTTAGTGCAAAAGTAGACAATACTGCCATTCAGGATGGTTTTCAATTGTACCTTCATAGTTTTATTTTAAGCAGCGAAGGCGATTGGGCAGTGGTACAACAAGGCATGAGCGATAGCAGCTCAACAGCAAGAAGATACCACTGGCATTCTGAAAACTTAAAATCTTTTGTGGAAGAACCACATACAGGTATTTGCGGTATTAATCAAGGTAAAATCCTGAACCTAACGGCTAATGATGCTGATCAGGCAAGGCAGAGCATGATGAGTATGACGGCTGAATCGCCAACACGGATGCTCAGTGAAATACAAAAGCTGGTAATGCCCGATCATCATGAGGTAAAATCTAAAGATGTAGATTTAAAACGTTTGGGAAGTATTTTGTGGCTGGCCCAGGAAAAGCAACCCAGCGATTTTGAAGAATTATTATTACTCGAAGGCATGGGACCAAGAACCTTACAATCTATGGCTTTAGTGAGTGAGGTGATTTACGGTACGCCTTCACGGTTTACCGATCCCGCCCGTTATTCTTTTGCGCATGGTGGCAAAGATGGGCATCCCTTCCCTGTTCCCGTAAACGTTTATGATGAAACGATAAATGTTTTACAAAAAGCAATTGAAAAAGCGAAGATTGGAAACACTGATAAGCAACAAGCCATTAAATCATTACATCAAATTGCCCGTAATGCAGAAAAAGACTTTGTTCCGAATATGGATTTTGAAAAGGTAATTCAAAAAGAACGTGCTGAAAGCTGGAAATATGGTGGCAGAACAATTTTTGGGAAAGAAAAGCCACCGGGAGACAAGCAGTTGAAGTTGTTTTAAACACTATAAATAATCCTCCTCTAATGATGGCCATATTATCCCGTAAAGAATCGTCATCCTGAATTTATTTCAGGATCTATCCCAGTAATTATGTTTTAAGTATTCCATTCCGTGGTCTCTGTGTTTCCATGGCAGAAATAGCGCATATGATGAAAGGTCTTAGCGAGACGCTAA
>NZ_JADCNK010000020.1:0-96665 GCF_014947265.1 Pedobacter sp. MR2016-19 | reverse complement strand
CTATCTGAAAATCCCCAAACCCCTTAACTTAATAGCATTGTTAGCGTCTCGCTAAGACCTTTTTTTACTGCAATTATTTTTTTGCCACAGAAGCACAGAGAACACGGAAAATTCCCCGCGATCGTCATTTCGAGCGGAGTGCAACGCAGTCGAGAAATCTTTCTAGATAGATCTCTCCATTTCGCTGCGCTACAGTCGAGATGACGACGATTCTATTGGAAGATAACAGGTGCAACGGACTGATAGGCCGCGAAGAATCGTCATTGACGAATTTCACTTAATTTCTCATACCCATAGTTAAATCCTATATTTTAAATCATTTATTAAAAATATTATATGATATTTAAGCATGAAAAAAGTCTTTCTAACCACCATCATTTTATTTTCTATCCTATTTCAAAAAACCATGGCGCAAAATAAACCCGATAATGTACCTGCAGTTTTAAACCATATCGCTGTTTATGTAGCCGATTTAAACAAAGCCACTGCTTTTTACGAAAGTGTTTTCAACCTTAAAATGATTCCCGAACCTTTTAAAGATAACCGCCATACCTGGTTTACCTTAGGGCCACCCGGACAGTTGCATTTAATCCAGGGGGCAAAAGGAAATGAAACTTTTGATAAAAACGGACATTTGTGTTTCAGTGTTCCATCAGTTGATGAATTTGTAAAAAAGCTGAATTCCAAAAATATCAGTTTCGAGGATTGGCCTGGAAAGAAAGATGGAATTACCCTCCGTGTTGATGGCGTAAAACAAATTTATTTTAAGGATCCGGATGGACATTGGCTTGAAGTAAACGACGCCAGGTAAATTCTTTGCTACGTCAGACCTTTGTTTTGCTACATCATTTATATTTATTCCATATCCTGCAAGACTATGAAATTTAAATATTTTTATGCACTTTTTTTGATCGTTGGTTTTATCACGCCATCAAAAGCACAAAACGAAAAAGCTGAGGCTGATTTTAAATCCGTAATGGAAAAATATCAAGCTGTTGGCGCTTCCGTAGCGGTAGTCAAAAATGGCCAGATTATTTACACCCATTCGTTTGGTTTAAAAGATTTGGATAAAAAACTACCTTTAAACGATCAGGATATTTTTAGGATTGCTTCGATATCTAAGTCTTTTTCAGCAACATCTATTATGCAGCTGTTAGAAGCAGGTAAAATTTCTCTCAATGATGATCTTGGAGATCTGGTCGGTTTTAAAATCAGAAATCCAAAATTTCCAGATCAGAAAATTACTTTAAAGATGGCGTTGTCGCACACGTCCAGTTTAAACGATTCACAGGGATATTTAAATTTCGATGTGATCAATCCTGATAAAAATTCAGATTGGGCCAAATGTTATAATGATTATTCCCCGGGAAGCAAATTTGATTATTGTAATCTTAACTTTAACCTGATTGGTGCAATCATTGAGAAGAAATCGGGCGAACGTTTTGATTATTATGTGAAAAACCACATCATAAAGCCATTAGGACTTTATGCTGGTTATTATATAGATTCTTTGGACAGCACACGTTTTGTGAATTTGTACGAGTATCATCCAGATACCAAAACTTATACACTTTCTCCAAGTGCTTACGCGCCAAGACGGGCAGAAATTGCCAATTATGTGATGGGTTATACCACACCGATTTTTTCGCCAACAGGAGGAATGAAAATTTCGGCTACAGATTTAGCCAAATACATGATGATGCACATGAATTATGGCACATCAAATGGTGTTAAAATAATCACCAAAAAAAGTGCTAAAATGATGCAGACGGCCTTAACTGATGATGAAGGATATGGCTTAGCCATTAGAACTGCCGATCAGCTCATACCCGGCGTTAAGTTAAAAGGACATACTGGCTCTGCTTATGGTTTATATAGTACCATGTTTTTTAATCCCAAAGAAAAATTTGGATTTGTTATTATTACCAACGGAATAAATGCAACCTATACAGATGGTTTCCCCGATTTCAGTCGCGCTGCAATTACCAGTTTGTACCAGTCTTTTTTCAAATAGCTTAAAGCAGATTAGATAAACCGTTCTTATTAAAAAAAGCGGTTAAAGTTCTAATGCCCGCCTTTGGATGGTTTACATTATTTCCTTTCACTTTTTGGTCGAAAATACTTTTAACAGGTGCTAAATCAATTAAATGTGACAAGTCGGTAATGGCTTGCTCTACAGTTACCTGATTTTTGCTTTCATTTCTATAATCCATATCGATGTTATTGATTCAAAAATCGTTGGTAAGTACTTGAGGATTTAATTTTTTCCATCATAAAATGTTCTTTCAGTTTTGAAAATTCCATGCTGTGAAGCGCTTTTACAGCTGATTTAAGTGTTTCGGCACTTATGCCCAATCTGGTAGCCCAATAGTTCCGGTCTTGTTCGTCTGCAATGTCAATAAATTCTTTTCTGGCATTCATCGAGTTAAGTTGATATTCCATTTTATAAATTTTTGGTTAGTGTAATATAAAAACAGAATATTTTTCTTTTGGTTTTCTACTTTTGTCAGTAAATTCTCAAAAAATAATAATTAACCAAGGTTTTCATTAAGACCTTAAATTAATCCGTGAAAATTTGTTTCAAAGCAATTTTTAATGCCAAAATCAATGGTTTTTAGTATTTTGACTGTGATCACTAAAAAGAGTAACGTTTTCTTTACAAAAAACTAGGTTTTATCAGTTTACATTTTTACTATTGTATTGTAATATAATTTTTACAATGCTGAGCCGTTTTTTAACCAATACTCAAAGTCTGTTTTCAAGTCGAAAATTTTATCAGGATAACAGGTTTTTATTATTTCTTTGGGTACTGATTACCCTGATTTTTGTAATAGATTCGTGGGCAACACATCGATACAATAATTACCTGATTTTCGAGAATACGTTTAGAAACTTACTCCACGAGCGTTCGCTCTACGCAGCTTATCCGGCTTATCATGAAGATACGAATCACTATGGCCCTATCTTTAGCCTGTTAATTGCACCATTTGCAATCTTTCATAATTGGATAGGATTATTGTTATGGAACCTGTTTAACTGTTTTTTGCTTTTTAAGGCCATACAAACTTTGCCATTAACTGAAGATCAAAAAATAATTATTGGATATATTGCCATACCTTGTTTAATAGAATCCATGCTTAACCAGCAGTTTAATGCTGGTGCAGGTGCACTGATGGTATTGAGTTACACACAGGTGAATAAAAACAAAGGGATCTGGTCTGCGCTTTGCATTGTACTCGGTACTTTTATTAAACTTTATGGTATTGTAGGCTTGATTTTTTTCTTTTTTGCCAAAAAGAAGCCGGCTTTTATTTTTTGGTTAATCTTGTGGTCGATAGTAATATTCTTGTTGCCGATGCTTTTAGCCTCTCATCATTATGTAGTGCACTGTTATGTAGATTGGAAAAACTCCCTGGTGGGTAAAAATATGACCAATGTTTTGGGCGGAGGAATCGATATTTCTATTATGGGTTTCTTTAGAGCGCTTTTTGATGCGAAGAAAATACCGAATTTTTTGTTCCTCAGCCTTGGAGCCATATTGTTTGTGTTGCCATTAATAAACATATCGCGTTTCAAAAAAGATAAATTCCAATTGATGATTCTTTCGTCAGTAATGATTTTTCCAATATTATTCAGCACAGGAGCTGAAGATTGTACATTCATTATCTCCATTATTGGGGTAGGCGTATGGTATGTGAAAGAAAGCAACGCGGCTATGAAAAAGGTATTATTGCCCATTTTACTTTTAATTACTTGCAATTTCCCGCTATTGTTATTCCCGGTCTTTGCCAAATCACACCCGCTGTCTTTAGCTGTCATCAGCCTGCCTTATTTTTTGGTATGGTTAAAGGTTATTTATAATGCTATCAATAATAGGTTCACTTATGCGGACGAAACAGAGCCGGAAATGGTTATTGCGCTAACAGATTAAGTTTAAAATTTATTTTCTTAAAGGTTTTAATGCCCGTTTGCAAAGACGGGTGTTAAAACCTTTTTCGTTATAGGACTGTTTTATAGCTGTCTAATCAGAATATTTATGGATGATAAACAAAAAAAAGGTGGGGCTGACCGGTCAAGGATCAACATTAACGAAGCTTATGAGCTGGATTATTGGTCTAACAAGTTTGGCGTGAGCAAAGATAAACTTAAAGCAGCTGTAGAAACAGTCGGAACCTCTGCCGATGCAGTTGAAGATTATTTGAAAAAATAAAATATTGATTATGAGTTTGAAAAAGTACGTTTCCAAACGCGATTTCTCAAAAACTACAGAACCGAAATCGGGTAAAAGTAGCGATCGGAATAAATTACATTTTGTAATTCAAAAACACGATGCATCCAGGTTGCACTACGATTTCAGACTCGAAATGGAAGGCGTTCTAAAAAGTTGGGCGGTGCCCAAAGGGCCATCAACCGATCCGAAAACCAAACGTCTGGCCATGATGGTAGAAGATCATCCTTACGATTACAAAGATTTTGAAGGCATTATTCCGCAGGGCGAATATGGTGGAGGAACCGTGATTGTGTGGGATGAAGGTACCTATGAACCGATTGAGGCTATAAAAGGTAAAAAAGCACAGGAAAAACATCTTTTAAAACAGTTAAATGAAGGTTCGTTGAAAATTAAATTGAACGGAGAAAAACTTCATGGCGAATTTGCCCTGGTTAAAACGCATGGTATGGGCGAAAATGGCTGGCTGCTCATTAAACATAAAGATGATTATGCTTCTACAAAAGATATAACTAAAGAAGATAAATCCGTGCTTTCCGGAAAAACAATCGAAAAGATGGAAAAAACATCCGATAAGGTTTGGAAAGCAGGAAAAGAGCAGAAAATAAAGCCTGAAAATAAAAATCCCGGGCCAAAGGTTAAAAAAGAAACAAAACCCGTAGGCGATGATAAAAGCATTGATGTAAAAGCCATTCTGAAAAAAGCGCCAAAATCGGCCATGCCTAAAAACATAAAACCTATGTTGGCCACATTGGTTGATGAGCCATTTGATGATCCAAACTGGCAGTATGAAGTGAAATGGGATGGATACCGGGCCTTAGCATTTATCAACAAAGGAAAAGTAGAACTCTTTTCGAGGAATAATAAATCATTTAACGAAAAGTTTTATCCCATTTATGACCTGCTTAACGAATGGAAAATTAATGCCGTTTTGGATGGGGAAATTTTAGTGTTGAACGACAAAGGCATATCCAATTTCGGTTCATTGCAAAACTGGCGAAGTGAAGCTGATGGCGAACTCGTTTTTTATGTATTCGATATTCTATGGTATGAGGGCAAAAACCTGATGGAAGTACCGCTTGATGAGCGTCAGGCTATTTTAAATGATGTACTGCCAACTGATGATGACCGTGTGCGTTTAGGTAAAGTTTTTAAAGCCAGTGGTGTCGATTTTTTTGATGCTGCTCAAAGGATGGGTTTGGAAGGCATCATCGCCAAAAAAACGGATAGCACTTATGTTCCTGACCGAAGATCGAAAGAGTGGTTGAAAATTAAAGTGCACAAACGCCAGGAGGTTGTTATAGCCGGTTTTACCAAAAATGCCGATACCTCCAAATCTTTCAGTTCACTTTTACTGGGCGTATATGAAAAAGGAAAATTGCAGTATGTAGGTAAAGTAGGTACCGGGTTTTCGGATAAATTGCAAAAAACAATGATGGAGCAGTTTAAGCCGATAATAGTAGATAAAAGCCCTTTCGAAAGTATCCCCGATGTAAATAAACCCTCACGTTTCAGGCCAAATCCACCAAAGGCAAAAGCCACCTGGTTGAAACCGGAATTGGTTTGCGAAGTTGCTTTTACCGAAGTAACAGATGATGGTGTTTTTCGACATCCATCTTTTCAGGGCATGCGAGTAGATAAAAAAGCCACGGAAGTGGTAAGAGAAGTGGAAATGCCCACAGAAAAAATTATTGACGAAACTAAAGAGCGAAGCCCACATGAACAGGCAATAAAAGCACCAGAAAGTAAAAAACCAAAAACTTTGTTAAATCCGAAAGATGAAACGCAGGTGAGAAAAATAAAAGGCCACGAACTTAAATTTACCAACCTGAGTAAAATATATTGGCCTGAAGATAAAGTAACTAAAAGAGACATGTTTAACTACTATTATCAGGTTGCTGAATACATTTTACCTTACCTAAAAGATCGGCCGCAATCGCTAAATCGCTTTCCTGGCGGAATACATGGTTCGAGTTTTTACCAGAAAGATGTAAAAGGAAAAGCGCCGGATTGGGTTGAAACTTTTCCTTATGAAACCAGCGAAGGCGAAAAAAAAGAATACCTAGTTGGAACAGACGAAGCGTCCTTGCTTTGGATGGCCAGTTTAGGTTGTATAGAAATGAATCCTTGGTTTAGCCGGGTAAAAAGTCCTGATCATCCCGATTATTGCGTAATTGATCTCGATCCGGATAAACAAACTTTTGACCAGGTGGTTGAGGCTGCCCTTGAAACCAAAAAAGTGCTTGATGCCATTGAGGTGCCCAGTTACTGTAAAACCTCAGGCTCTACCGGTATGCACATTTATATTCCTTTAAATGCAAAATACGATTATGATCAGAGTCAGATGTTCGCTAAAATCATTGTAAGTCTGGTACATAAACAGATCCCTGATTATACATCATTAGAACGGATGGTAGCTGCACGAAAAGGGAAAATGTACCTCGATTTTTTGCAGAACAGGCCAGGGGCAACCATCGCCGGACCTTATTCTTTACGGCCAAAAGTGGGAGCAACGGTTTCTATGCCTTTGCATTGGGATGAAGTAAAACCTGGCTTGAAGATGAAAGATTTTAATATTTTTAATGCTATAGATCGTTTAAAAGTTGAAGGAGACCTGTTTAAAGGAGTTTTAGGCAAAGGTATAGACTTAAAAAAAGCCATAAATAAGGCCAAGAGTGTTTTTGGATAAAGATGAATGATCTTTTCCCGCTTTCATTATATTTGAAAAAAATTAAAATAATGATCGCACACCACGTTTTATTCTGGCTTAAAGCCGATACCACCGACGAGCAAAAAACTGCTTTCCACAATAGCTTACAAACATTAGAAAACATTGAAGTTGTTAAAACTTTTCATCTAGGCATACCAGCCCCGATTGAGCGTGCCGTTGTAGATACTACCTATACCTTTAGCTTGCTTTTATTATTTGAAGATTTGGCTGCGCATGATGTTTACCAGGTTCACCCATTGCATAAAGCTTTCTTAGATGAATTCAAAGTTTACTTTGAAAAGGTTGTTATTTACGACGCAGCATAAGATTAATGCCTTCGATAAACCGGAGGCATTTTTTTATGGTTTGATTTCTGAATAACACATTGTTATACAGAATAGTATCACCTTGATTTGATGGTTAACGTATAGAAATGTAATGAAAGATACAGAAAATGCCTTAATTGTATGCTGTGCTTTACTCAGCGTGCCTGGTGGCTCAATTTCATTAAGGTAATCCCATTGGCACAGGTGGAAATAATTTAACCACAAATAAAAAGGATGCACACAGATGTAAAGATCCGTGTTTATCTGTGTACATCTGTGGTTAAAACCTTTAACTTAATGACATTAGCCCTATGGTTAAATAGTTTTTTTAAGAAATGTTCTCTCCTCAACTGCTTTATGAAATTGTATATTGCTAATTAAAAATACAATTTTATATTTTAGATACTTATTTATAAGTAATTAATAATGCCGAAAAACCAAAATGTTTTTGATTGCGTAAATGTTTTAAACCGCGATCATTATGGAAAAAACAGCTACAATTATTAAAAGAGCATCGATTAATGTAAATCAGTTGGATAGCATCAAAATTGGTGATTTTTTATCTGATGAATATGGTAAATCTGGCAAAGTATCAGAAATTGAAAAGATAAAGCGTCATGGGGAATATCATTACTACATTAAACTGCTAAAATCGGGTACCATACTGATTATTCTTTAATTCTTTCTTGATTTAACAAATTCATTATATTCGTGTTATGAGAAAGTATCTTATAACATTGTGCTTTTTAGTTCTTGTTAATCAAGTTGTTTTGGCCCAAACCATTAAAGGGAATTTCGCCATCAAAAATGTGCTTACCGGCATGCTGTTGCGTATTAAAGATGCCAGCGGTAAAAATGGAACACCATTGGTAGCTTACGAGCCGCAGAACTGGAAATGCATGACCTGGAATTTTATTGCTGTTGAGGGTAATACTTATCAGTTAAAAAACCTCTTCACCGGAAAAACTTTTCAACCAAAATCTACTGAACAAATTTTAGAGGAACAGCCTTTAACCCTGGGAAGCAATAACCAACAATACGAATTTGAACCTGCCGGAAAAGATATGTATTTCATCAAACTCAAAGGAACCGATCTTTACCTTACGCCTGAAGATAAAAAAGGAACTACAAATTCAGCCATTATCCTGACAAAGAAAACGAAAACTAAAGGCCAGCAATGGACAATTTACGAGCAGGCACCAACTATGTAAAATACAAAAAGCTCCAAACTATTAAATTTGGAGCTTTTTGCTTAAAGATTCTTTTAATTAGAATTTATAAGATAATGTAGTCATGAACTGACGTGGAGGAATTGGATTAACACTGTAGTTCTCATGTACAAAGTAATTTAATTCATTCGTAATATTCGAAATTTTAGCCAATAATGAAAGCTTTTTCCAGCTATAACCAGCAGATAAATCAAATGTAGTAAATGCACTTAAAGGAATTAACCTGCTATAAGTTTGCGCCTTAGTGTCATTGTAACCACCGTTACGCGAACCTGTATAATAAGCAGATGCACCAAGCTTTAAGCCTTTAATACTTCCTTCCTGGAAAGTATAAAATAAAGTTCCGTTTGCAGTGTTCTTGGTAGAACCTACCAATCTTTGCCCTTCTATCACACCACCAAGTGTTATCGTTCTGGTTGCTGCCGGGTTCTGTGCAGTAGGAGCAGGCACAGTATATACTGTTTTATCGCGGGTTTCGGTGTAACGGATAAAATTATAACTATAACCTGCAATAAAATTCAGGCCTGTTACAATTGTTCCTGTAATGTCAAGTTCTAAACCATCACTTAACGATTTTCCATTTAATTCCTTAATGTTTGTATCACCATTTGGTGCACCTTGTGCATTGATAGGAGCTTGCTGTGCAAATTTATCATTGGCAATTCTATACCATGTTAAATTAACTGATAATCTGCCCTTAAATAGATCGTTTTTAACACCAGCTTCATACTGTTGCAGTGTAGATGGATCCAGTGGTGCTAAATTAATGTCTGTTCCGGTGTTCTGAACAAAATTGCTCGAATAGCTTGCATAAACTGAAGTGGTTTTTAAAGGTTGGTAGATTAGACCAAATTTAGGCGTAAAAGCACTTTCAACTTTCGATTTATCAAGACTGTTTACACTTAAAGTCTGTACTCCTGTTGCCAAATTGGTACTCACCGTTCTTGGAGTTTTCTGGAAAGTATAACGAACACCTGCAAGCACTTTAAATTTGTCTGTAACAGTAATCAAATCCTGAACAAAAGTACCCATGCGATATAACGGTGCAAAAGTTTCTGAAATAACATTTACGTTTGGCTCAATACCCGATCCGAAATAAGTTGATGCATCAAGTAAGTTTACATTGCCATAATTAAACGTTGTTAGGTTATTATTGAAGGTAAAACCTCCGCTTGTAGTGCGCGATTGATCAGCATCGGCACCCACCAATAAAGTGTGGCTGATGCTTCCGGTTTTGAAATAACCGTTTAAATTAATCTGCTCATTATAGGTAAACTCTTTTGTTTTAGAA
The DNA here is from genome assembly GCF_014947265.1 of Pedobacter sp. MR2016-19. Classification (NCBI taxonomy): domain Bacteria; kingdom Pseudomonadati; phylum Bacteroidota; class Sphingobacteriia; order Sphingobacteriales; family Sphingobacteriaceae; genus Pedobacter; species Pedobacter sp. MR2016-19. The sequence goes on along the minus strand of NZ_JADCNK010000020.1, from coordinate 86,881 downwards.
CGGGTAACGTTACGCTCCGCAAAACCATAAGAAAGCTTACTAGCTGCTTTTGTATCGGCAAACGGACGTTCTGCACTGAAATAATTACGGTTGTAAGATTGTAGGTTGGCCAATATATTCAACTTCCAGTTACCATTGAATTTATGGTTGATGTTTAGTTGTGAAGTAACCGTGTTGGTTTTGTTATAAGCCCAGGGTGCATTTACAAAAGCCTTACGGCCTATGTCTGCAATCTGGTTTTCAACGGTGCCGATACCAAAATCTGGTGTCATGTTGCTTTTTAAGTAATCACCTTGCAATAAAATATCTGTTTTCTCATTGATTTTATAAAGCAGGGATGGATTGATGTAAACCCTGTTAGAATTTACACTGTTTCTAAAGCTGGCCGCATCTTCATAAGTGCCGATTAATCGGAAAGCTAAATTTTTGGTAATAGGGCCATAAATATCACCTGTTGGCTTATATAAGCCATAGCTGCCTGCACGCATGGAAACTTCGCCACCATATTCGAATTTAGGTTTTTTGGTTACCATATTCACTACAGCACCACCACTTACGCCACCGTAAAGTAAGGCTGCACTTCCTTTTAAAACCTCAACCGATTCTAAAGTACTGGTTTCCGGCATACCACCACTGGTAGCACGTGATCCATTTTTGAAAACATTGTTGGCGCCTAAGCTATAACCACGGGCGAAGAATGTTTCACCACTTACCGATCCGCGGTTTTCGCCAAAAGCAACACCGTTTACATTTTTCAATACATCACTTAAACGATTAGCTTGTATGTCGGTAATTACTTGATTTCCAATAATCTGTACTGCCTGTGGAAGATCCATTGGCGCGATAGCAATTTTACCTAAGTTAACTGGCTTTCTATTTGGCGTTTTATATCCGTTAATGGCTACTTCATCTAATTGTGAAGAAGATTCTGCGAGGGCGAAATCTACATTTACAGTTTGACCGGCAATAACAGTAACCGATTTTTCCTGAGCAGAAACACCAATAGCAGACGTTTTAATCGTATAAGAGCCGGGTGTTATATTTTTGAAGGTGAAATTACCTTTTTCATCAGTTTGTGTAGTTTTGCCTGTGTTTTTTAATCCAACATTTACATAAGCAGCCGGATCGCCATCACTTGTTTTTATTGAACCAGAAACAGAGCCATTTTTGTTTTGTGCCATTGTATTTCCTGCTAAAAACAGAAAAAGCGCTATAAAATTTAAAAGAAGAGTAAATTGTTTATTCATTTTATTTAGATTAATTCTTAGTGGCCGCAAAGGAACCGTTTTTGAAGCGGATTAGCAAATTATTTTTATTTGTTCTAAATAAACTTAGTTTTTAGTCGGGGTTTAGAAAAACTTAAGCTTTTGTTATGCGTATATTAGGTGTATTAATTCGAATTATGCCAGATAGCGAAGATCATTTTTATTCCAATTTGCCCATTCATAAAATGCCATTACATCAGTTATTGATTAAAAATCAATTATTTGAAAAGGTAATTGCAAGCTGGTGCGTAATTATTACTGATATCAAGCGTTCAACAGCTGCTGTAAATTCGGGTCTGCACGAGAATGTTAACCTTATTGCTACGGGAAGTATTGTAGCCGTGCTCAATATTGCGTTTAAAGCCAACATTTCGGTTCCATTCTTTTTTGGTGGCGATGGAGCCACTTTTATTGTTCCGCCAGGTATTGTAGATGATGTGATGAAATCACTGTTAAAATACAAAGAGAATACTTTACTAAATTTTAACCTCGATTTAAGAACTGGAATTATACCCGTTGAAGAAATTTATAAAAATGGTCATACCCTTAAGATTTGTAGATTTAGCAGCTCAGAAACATTTTCTATACCCATTGTTTTGGGCGATGGCCTGGCTTATGCAGAACAAATTATAAAGGGAGAGAATTACCTGCTGGCTGATCATAATACCGCAAGCGATGAAATTGATTTAAGTGGGATGCAATGTCGCTGGGACAAGATTGAACCACCCGAAAACAGTGATGAGGTGGTTACTTTAGTGGTTATTGCATCAGAAATAGCGCAACAGGCAGCCGTGTTCAGCAAAGTAATCCTTCACCTTGATCAAATTTACGGAAGTCAGGAAAAGCGTCAACCCATTTCTGTTCCTAAATTGATTTTCCGAACAAGCTTTAATAGTTTGGGTAAGGAGATGAAGCACCGCCTGGGAAAGATTAAATTTCTTGAATTCATTAAATCATGGTTCATCAACGTTTACGGATATATTTATTTCCGGACAGACCGAGGTAAAAAATACCTCAGGCAACTTGTCGAAATGTCGGATACACTCGTGGTAGATGGCAGGATAAATACGGTAATTACCGGTACGGCAAAGCAACGTTTGGCATTAGAGCAAGCCCTTAACCAGCTTGAAAAAAACAATGAAATTTTATATGCTTTTTACGTAAGTGGAGAATCGGTGATGTCTTGTTATGTAAGGGACCTGGAAGATGACCATATTCATTTTGTTGATGGAGCAGATGGAGGATATACTCAGGCCGCAGGAATTCTTAAACAGAAAATACGCGATAAATTTAACGCTTTGCGATAAAAGTCAACAATTTAACATACTATTTAACAGACTAACCCAAACATTTGTGAAGGCTGACTTGTATGATACTTAGTTCAATTTGATTCATCAAAATATCAGCATAGTCTACCATATATGAAAAGTTATTCAAAGGTTTTAAGTAATGATCAACTTTTAGAGGTTCTTTTCTTATCAAAAGATGCAACAGCTATATACACTTCAGAACAAATCGTAATTGAAATGGCCAACGACGCCATGATTTCCTTTTGGGGTAAAGACCGCTCTGTTATTGGCAAGCCCCTGGAAGATGCAGTGCCTGAGTTAAAGGGACAGCCTTTTATTAATATGTTGAAAAATGTGTTGCTTACAGGAATTACGAATAATGGTGATGCTATTCCTGCCGAAACAATGAGGGATGGTAAGTTACATACCGCTTATTATACCTACGAATATCGGGCCATTAAGGATGATTCCGGAATACCTTATTGTATTCTTCATACCGCTAGCGATGTTACTGATATGATAAAGGCAAAAAAGGTAATTAAAGAGACAGAACAGCAACGTGAAGCACTGGACCAGGAACAGATTTTAATCAGCATAAAGGAAGAACAGCAAAAGAATGATTTTATCAGTATGGTAAGCCATGAGTTGAAAACGCCATTAACTTCTATCAGTGCTTACGTACAGTTAATGCAGAGTCGAAGTTTAACAGATACTTTTGTCGCAAATACTTTAGCTAAGGTGCAAAAGCAGATCCGCAAAATGAGCACATTAATCAGTTCTTTTTTAAATGTATCGCGTTTAGAATCAGGAGAAATTCAATTGAACCTATCACATTTTGATCTCAATAAACTGATTCATGATCTTGTTGAAGATTTAAGATTAATATACCCTACTAACCAGATTGATTTTGAAGAGGGAGATGCTAAAATAATTTATGCAGATAAAGATAAAATTGGCTCTGTAATTTCAAATTTGATTAGCAACGCTGTAAAATATTCAGATCAGAACAGTACTGTTTTGATTCAATCGGCAAGCAAAGAGAGTGAAGTAAATGTTTCTGTAACCGATCAAGGCATTGGCATCCAGGCCCATGATCTGGAAAAACTTTTTGACCGGTTTTATCGTGTAGAAAGCCAGCAAACTAAAACCATTTCAGGTTTCGGGATAGGTTTATACCTCAGCGCAGAGATTATTAACCGCCATAACGGCAAAATATGGGTAGAAAGTAAGTACGGCGAAGGTTCTACCTTCCATTTTGATATTCCAATTGTTTCTTAGCTAATATATTCAAATAAAAAACACAATCTTAAATGCTCATTTGTTATTGTTAAATGAGCATTTCATCTATAAACCCTGTAAACGGGGCAATCATAAAAACCTATCAGGAAGATACTGAAGCGTTAATTGATCAGAAAATCGATCAGGTACATCAAGCATGGTTAAGTTATAAGGAAACCGATTTTCAAAGCCGCTCAAAGCTACTCCTGCAGGTTTCGAAACTTTTAATCGAACGCAAAGATCAGCTGGCCGAACTTATGGCGTTAGAAATGGGCAAACCCCTAAAAGCTGGTGTTGCCGAAGTTGTCAAATGTGCTTCTGTTTGTGAATACTATGCTAAAAATGGTGCTGAATTTTTAGCTGATCAAACCATAAAAACCAGTGCAACCAAAAGTTATGTGAGCTTCCAGCCTATTGGTGTAGTATTGGCCATTATGCCCTGGAATTTCCCTTTATGGCAAGTGTTTCGCTTTTTGGCGCCAGCCTTAATAGCTGGTAACTGCGGTGTTTTAAAACACTCATCAGGTGTTACGGGCTGCGCCATAGAAATAGAAAAAGTAATTGAAGATGCTGGCTTTCCTGCGAATGTTTTTAAAACACTGATCTGCAGTAGTAAATCCATCCCAAAAGTAATAGAAAACCCCTATATCAAAGCCGTAACCCTTACAGGAAGCACCGAAGCCGGTAAAAAAGTAGCCGAACAAGCAGGGAAATTAATTAAAAAAACAGTTTTGGAACTTGGTGGGAGCGATCCTTATGTGATTTTGGAAGATGCTGATTTAAAAAAGGCGGCCAAAATATGTGCAGAAGCCAGGTTAATCAATAACGGCCAAAGTTGTATTGCTGCGAAACGCTTCATTGTGGTCAAAACAGTTGAAACTCAATTTACCCGACTTTTTAAAACCGAAATGGCAAGTAAAAAAACTGGCGATCCCTTACAGAACGATACTGATTTAGGACCAATGGCGAGGGCAGACCTTCGTGATGAATTGCATCATCAGGTTTTAAAGAGTATTGAACAGGGTGCAAAATGTATTCTGGGTGGAGAAATCCCCGGTATGGAAGGTAAACATGCTTATTACCAACCCACCATATTAACCCATGTAAAAAAGGGTGTATTGGCTTATGATGAAGAAATATTCGGTCCGGTAGCTGCAATTATCTCCGCAGAAGATACTGAAGATGCCATCCGCATTGCCAATGATACCAATTTTGGATTGGGCGCAGCAGTTTTTACCGAAAATGCAGCAATAGCAGAAGATATTGCACGAAATAAACTTGAAGCAGGCTCTTGTTTTGTAAATGAAGGTGTTAAATCAGATCCAGCATTGCCTTTTGGAGGCATCAATGAATCTGGCTACGGCCGTGAATTAAGTATGTTCGGTATTCATGAGTTCGTAAATATTAAAACCGTGTACATCAAATAATAATATCCGATATGAAAGCAGTTAGAATCCATGAGTTTGGCGGACCAGAAGTTTTATCCATAGATGAAATTCCGGTTCCCCAGCCAGCACCAGACGAAGTATTGATTAAAGTGCATGCAACCAGCGTAAATCCGGTGGATTGGAAAATTAGAGAAGGACAAAGGAAAGAGAAATTTCCAGGAAAATTACCTTTAACCCTCGGTTGGGATGTTTCCGGAACAATTGAAGCATTAGGCGAAAAAGTGAGTGCTTTTAGAAAGGGAGATGAAGTTTATGGCAGGCCAGATCCAACAAAAAACGGTGCTTATGCTGAATACATTGTGGTAAAAGCCAACATCATCAGCATTAAACCCACTAGCATTGGGCATACCGAGGCTGCCGCAGTACCCCTGGCAGGTTTAACGGCATGGCAAGCATTATTCGACCATGGTCTGTTAAAACCTGGACAAAAAGTATTGATTCACGCAGCAGCCGGTGGGGTAGGAACCTATGCCGTACAATTTGCAAAATGGAAAGGAGCTTACGTGATCGGTACCGCATCAAGCGCTAATATCGATTTTTTGAAGCGCTTAGGTGCCGATGAGGTAATCGATTATAAAATGGAAGATTTTGAGACTGCTTTAAGTGATGTTGACTTGGTTTTAGATACCATTGGCGGAGAAACGCAACTAAAATCACTAAATGTATTAAAAACAGGAGGAAGGGTAATCACCACCTTAATGCCAGAGTTTGTAGCAGAAGCAAAAGCGAAAAACGTTCATCTTATCGGTTTTACTGCACAATCAATTCCTGATCAACTGACTGAAATTGCTACTCTGATCGATTCTGGTAAAGTTAAACCTGTTATAGAAAAAGTTTTGCCTTTTACCAGCGCCAGGCAAGCGCAAACCGAAAGTGAGCAGGGACATACAAGAGGAAAAATTGTATTGCAGGTAATTTAGGGGTAGGGAAGTCCAAAGCCGGATGTCTGAGATCCGAAGATTAATAAAAATAATAATTCATATTGTTATCGTCCTCCTGAATAAATTCAGAAGGACGATAATATTCAGTTTTAAATCTTAATGATCTTAATAGCTTAATGGTGAAAAAAAATATACCTAAATCTCTTTTTGCGTGCTTTGCGTCTCTCTCAACGTCCTATGCTATAAAAAAAACAAAGATTACTCCAAAAAGATATCCCTGCTAAAATCATTCTCCGCTACATCAGCAGACTGTGGTTGAATAATTACAAACTTAATAACATTATATTCTGATTTTATTTTATCCCTCAACCTGTCAATCGCATTAGTCAAATCAGTGGTATTTAATTCTGCTTTAAACGTAAGAATGAGCACCAGCAATACTTCCTTTGGTGATTGATACTGGGATAAAATGCTTGTTACCGTAATTACATCCTGATCATTTTCTGCCAGTTCTTTTATCTTCTGCTGTGTTTCTGGCGTTAAACCTTCGCCCATTAATAAACTACGGCTTTCCCTGGCCAGTATAAAGGATACGAAAATTAAGAGTGTACCCACCAGAACAGAAGCCAGTCCATCTAAAAATGGAAGGTTTAAGTTGTGGTTTAATACCATAAATATAAAAACAATCAATAATCCTAAAACGGCAGCACCATCCTCAAACAATACTAAAAAGCCAGAGGGATCTTTACTTTTAATAATGGCTTTCCACCATGGCAAACCTTTACGTGTTTTGTTAAATTCCTTCATCGCAATAATCAAAGAAGCTCCCTCAAATAAGAAAGATAATCCCAGTACCACATAATTCCAGGTTGGATTGCCCAAAACTTCAGGATGACGGATATGCGAAATCCCTTGCGAAATCGATAATACACCACCTAAACCAAAAATCATAATGGATACAATGAACGACCAGAAATACAGTTCTTTACCGTAGCCAAATGGACGGGATTTATCAGGTGGTCTTACACTTCTTTTTAAGCCATAGAGCAATAAAAGTTGATTGCTGGTGTCAACCGTAGAGTGAATGCCTTCGGCAATCATTGATGAACTGTTGGTAAATGCTCCTGCAATGAATTTGGTTACTGCAATTAATAAATTGGCCGCTAATGCGCTGTAAATAGAATTGTTGGCTCTTGCCATAGATTAAGAAATGTAAAGGATTCATTTCTTAAACGGTTTTAATTTGATTTGGTTTTATAACGAGCGATGAAAAGATACGGTATTCCCAATTCAATTGGGAATACTAATTTATACTCTTTAAGGTTCCAGCCTGTGCCTATCGTGTGGGCATATCTTTTTTAAGTTTAGTTTAGGCGTTTTGCTAAGCAACATTAATAAAGCACGGATTTTAACCAAGGACGCTGTCAATCCCAAGAGCCGGGAAAATCAAAAAAACACAGGTGCACAACAGTAAAAATGGCCGTAACAAACCTGAAACGCAGTGGTTTTGTGTTCGTAACCGATGATTTTATTTTAAAAAATATTGAACACAAAACGAAGTGTCGCTGTTTTTTTGATGCGTGTGAGATTGTGCAAGAGGCTCATTGCTGGATTGACAAAGCGCTTTGGGTACTTTGGCGCTCCAAAGTACCATGCCACGCGGCATAGAGCGATGAAGAATGCTTTACTTAATTATGTCGACACGATAAGGTATAGAGCGTAAAAAAAATCAACATTTATCTCAAAATATAGTTTTTAAGATATAAAAGCTTGTAATTTAGCAGGAAAGATGCTGAAATAAATTCAGCATGACGATCGTCTTAGGAATATCTACTAAAAACAAATACAGGCTAACATAGATGTGTCCACACGATAGGTCTGGGCGACAATGACGATTTTTTCGACTCTTAAACGGTTTTAATTTGGTTTTGAAAAGTATGAGCGGATATAATTGCCCTTTCGACCGCTGTGGAGAAATCTTTTAACAAAGTTCAAAGATCTCTCCATTTCGCTATGCTCCGTCCGATAGCTATCGGATCGGGATGACGGCTATTTTTGGGATTTTTAACCTAAAATCTCATCAATCAATTTGATTTCAGTTTCACTAAATTCAATGTTATCTAATGCTTTAATTGAATCGGTAATCTGCTCTGGTTTACTGGCGCCAATCAGAACAGTAGTTACCCTGTTGTCTTTCAGTATCCAGGATAAAGCCATATGCGCTAATTTTTGTCCACGCGATTTGGCAACATCATTAAGTTTGGTAATTACAGCTAATTTCTCTGGTGTAATATTACTTTCTTTCAGGAAAATACCACTTGTAGCAACTCTCGAATCGGAAGGAATGCCATGTAAATATTTATCGGTGAGTAAACCCTGAGCCAATGGCGAAAACGGAATACAACCCACACCATTTTGTGCTAAAACATCAAGTAAACCATTTTCTACCCAACGTTCAAACATGGAATATTTCGGCTGGTGGATTAAACACGGAGTACCGTTATCTTTTAAAATTTTAATAGCTTTTGCAGCTTCTTCCGCCTGATAATTTGAAATACCCACATACAAAGCTTTGCCTTGTTGAACTAAAAGACTTAAAGCGCCCATAGTTTCTTCCAAAGGAGTTTCAGGATCCGGCCGATGGTGGTAAAAAATATCAACATAATCCAGTTTCATGCGTTTTAAGCTTTGGTCTAAGCTAGAAACCAGGTATTTTTTCGAACCCCAGTCACCATAAGGACCATCCCACATGGTATATCCCGCTTTGCTCGAAATAATCATTTCGTCACGGTAGCCTTTAAAATCTTCATAAAGGATTTTTCCGAAAACTTCTTCAGCCGAACCAGGAGGCGGACCATAATTATTGGCTAAATCGAAGTGGGTAATTCCATTGTTAAAAGCAGTAGAGATGAGATTTTTGCTATTTTCAAAAACGTTTACATGTCCGAAATTATGCCATAAACCCAGTGATATAGCGGGCAATTTTAAGCCACTGTTCCCACAACGGCGATATGGCATTTTGTCGTAACGGTCTGTTGAAATGATTTGGTTCATATTTTGGTTTTGATTGCCACAATAATAATCAGTTTTAGCGGATTTTGATGGCTATTCGTTAATATATTACCACCTCATAAGTGATGATTATAAATCAGTATTCCCGTCGCGGTAAATATTTGGCGAAAACTGATTAAAGGTTGGGAGTAGAACAATAATTATAAATACTGCCTTCGTTTCCTTAAAAGTTAAGATCCGGTATTTTAAGATTTCCACATTTTGTGATTATCAATTCTGCAAATCGTATCGTTGCTGATTTCTTAGGTAATTATTCTATAAGATATGCTTTTTACTTATTCTAAATCGTTTTATTTGTGAAATTAAGTGATATATTTATAATTAAAATCTAAACCAAGTATTCCATTTTATGAAATTAAAATCATTAGCAGGCCTCGGCGTTCTGGCTGCAATCGGGTTTGCGTCCTGCCAATCTGAAACCAAAAAAACTTCTTCTACAGATAGTTTGAAAAGCGACTCTGCTGCAGTTGTAAAATTAGTCCCTGATTCTTTTAAAAAGGTAATTGATGGTAAACAAACAGCATTGTATACTTTAAAGAATAAGAACAATGCGGAAGCAATTTTTACCAATTACGGCGGACGTTTAGTGAGCTTATTGATGCCAAACAAAGACGGAAAACTGGTAGATGTGGTGGTGGGTTTTAAAAGTGTTGGAGATTACGAAAAATCTACTGAACCCTATTTTGGCGCAACTATTGGCCGGTATGGCAACCGCATTGCCAAAGGTAAATTTACGCTTGAAGGTAAAACCTATTCGCTGTTTACCAATAATGGCCAGAATACCCTTCATGGTGGGAAAAAAGGCTATCAATATGTAGTCTGGGATGCGAGCCAGCCTAATCCAAATACATTGGTGCTACATTATCTATCAAAAGATGGCGATGAAAATTTTCCTGGTAATTTAGATGTTAAGGTAATTTATACGTTAACAGATGATAATGAATTGAAAATGGATTATGAAGCTAAAACAGATAAAACCACAGTGGTAAATTTAACAAATCATGCATTTTTTAATTTAAATGGCGATGGAAGTGGTGAGATTTTGAATCACGAAGTGCAGATTTATGCAGATGAATATACACCTGTTGATTCTACTTTAATCCCGACAGGAAAAATGGATAAAGTTAAGGGTACGCCCTTCGATTTCACCACCGCAACAACTATTGGTGCTCGTATAAATGATAAAAATGAGCAATTAACTTTTGGTAAAGGTTACGATCACAATTACGTGCTTAATAAAACCAAAGCAATGGGCATGTTCCATGCGGCTACGGTTAAGGGAGATAAATCGGGTATTATAATGGATATTTATACGCAGGAGCCAGGTTTACAGTTCTACAGCGGGAACTTTATGCAAAGTAAAAATACTTTTAAAACTGGTGCTAAGGATGATTTTAGAACCGCAATTGCAATGGAAACGCAGCATTTTCCGGATTCTCCAAATCAACCTGCTTTTCCGTCAACGGTTTTAAAGCCAGGAGAGGTGTATAAAACGAGTTCTATCTATAAATTTACCAAATAATCATGTTAAGGATCAATGTATCCCGATGATCATAAAATAAATACGGCCTGTAGAAATGCAAGCTGTATTTATTTTAGAAAAGTTCCTGTAAAACAGGATCAGTATAATCTTCTATAAAAGCAAAAACGTTATTGTAATCAGAAAATTCTTCCCTGGTGTGCATGGTGGTTAGTACAACACATTTCATCCCCGCATTTTGGGCGGCTTCAACACCTTTTGGTGCATCTTCAAAAACGATACATTGCTTAGCTTCAATACCTAAAATTTCAGCCCCTTTGGTAAAGGTTTCCGGATCTGGTTTACTATGTACAACGTCTTCAGCACTTACTATAGCTTTAAAATAAGAGCGGATATTTAAGTTATCAAGAACAAAATTAATGTTGAAAGGAATAGCTGCCGAACCAATTGCCATTTGAATGCCTGATTGTTTTGCTTTTTCAAAAAAATCGCCTAAGCCAGCTATTAACGATAAGTGTTTTTTATATGCCGCCTGATAGCGGTGTTCTTTCTCGATAGAAATCTGATCAATCTGTTCCTGCGAGAAATGACCAACACCAAAAACACGTTCCAACAGATCCTGGTTTTTGCCGTACATCTGTTTTTTAACCGCATCAAAGCTGATGCTTGCGCCTAAATCTTGCGTAAGTATATCATGCCAGGCACGATTATGGAAAGCCATATCATTAATCATGGTTCCGTTAAGATCGAAAAGGAAAGCTTTAGGTTTATCGTTCGTCATGGCTGCAAAATTATCAGATTTTTTTATGATTATGATAAAATACGGTTATCATTACCAAAATTTAACTCATCAAGAAAGTGAAACAGTAAGAAAGTATTAATCTTTTTGCTTTTTAAAATAAAAGTAACAAAGTGGGAAGAGGCAAATCAAGCCTAAAAGAAAACCACCAACGGTATCTGTAAACCAATGTGCACCCAGGTAAATTCTGGATGGGGCAATGGTGATCATCAAAAATGCTGATAAATAGGTTACTATATTCCTTGTTAGCCTCGGCACATCTTTCAAAGTACTCATCAAAATAATTAAGAAACCAAAAAAAAGCGTGTAAGAAAGTACATGCCCGCTGGGATAGCTTTGAAACCTGTTTACTTCTACCAGACGTACGTAAAATGCAGTAGGGCGAGGACGGTCGATTACATTTTTTATACCCAGAATAATTAATCCGGATAGTAGCACAGTCGAAATGAATATTCCCTCACGTTTATATTTCTGATAATAAAATATAAACGCCACAACTACTACTGAAAGTAATGAATAGGGAAGTTCGCCAAAAAAGCTGATGGCCAACATCAATTTATCCAACCAGTCTGCATGGTATTGTTGAATAAATAGCGAAGTTTTAATGTCAAAATCAAGTATGGGATGCTGCGCAATAAAAAAACTTAAACAAGTAAAGGCAGCAATCAGCAATGCGAGTATTAAAATTAGTGTATTTCGTTTTAAAGGCATAGTCATAGGTAAATCAAAAAATCAAAACTATGGATTTTATGCCAATAGAATAAAAAAAACAGGCTTTTTAAATTAGATATGCTTTAATGGTCGAAATTGTTAAAAAATATTATCTTTATTGCTTTAACGAATCTCACATGCAAGAAAATCATTCCGTAGAAGGTGCGTCAGAAAGCCATTTTAACGAAAGCCTGTGCGCAAACTGTCAGATAAATGTATACGAGCCTGGCTATGCCATTAATTTATGTTCTGATTGCCGAAAAAGTTTAATAAAGTATCCCATACCCAAATGGATTAAATTTTTCGCGCTCGGCATCTTAGCGGTTATGGTGATCAGTTTGTTACGCACGCAACAATATATTTCTGCTGCAGTCCATTTAGGCAAAGCGGAGAACGCAATCGATCAAAAACATTTTATAACGGCACAACGCGAGTTGAGTTTAGTATTAAATAAGTTCCCGAAAGACTTTAATGCCAATGCCTACATGATGGTTGCAAGTGCCTATAATTTTGATTTTGAAGCATACCAGATTGCTTTTGACAAGATAGCGGATATAAAAACAGAGGATGAAAACTTATTGCGCAAGGTAAATGCGGCCTCTGAATATATTGCCCAGTCGTTCCCCAAGGACACGTTGATGTATAAACGTACTGTTGCTGTCGCCAAGGATAAAGAAAAATTATTGGCTATGGTAGATAGTACTGATGAAATTGTATTAAAAACGCATATTGCAAACTTTTTATTCGAGACAAAAGATTATGATCGGGTAGATGATATTGTAAACAAGGTATTGGCAGTTGATCCTAATTTTTATCAGGCTTTGAGTTTGAAAACTGCTGTTAAAAGAAACACGGCCAAATATGATGAAGCTTTGGCCTTGTGTGATCGATTATTGGCATTTAATGCGGAAGATATTTATGTTTTATCGCAAAAGGCCAGGATTGAACTTAAAAGAAAACACGATAGGGAGGCTGCCGTTTTTGCTTCAAAAGCCCTGTCTCTTGATCCTGATAATGACAGTGCCATTGAAGCCACGGCAATGGTAGACTATTTTGCCGGCAGGAAAAAAGAAAGTTTGGCGAGTTTGGCTAAAATAAAGGCCCACGAAACTCACTCGGGAGATAGTACAATATCGAAACGTTTATCACCCATTATTTTGGGTTCAGAAATTTATAGGTAATTAGAAGATAAAATTATGTTTGTTCCAGGTATATTAATCAGTATTGCTACTTTTCCGGGCGTAATTGTACACGAGCTTGCTCACCAGCTTTTTTGCAGGTTATTTAAGGTTCCGGTATTCGAAGTTTGCTATTTTAGAACCGAGAATCCTGTAGGTTATGTTTTACACGAGCCCGCACCAAAGGTTTATCAAACAGTATTTATTTCTGTAGGGCCATTTATTGTTAACTCACTGTTGTGTTTTATTATTGGTTTTTCTGCTGCGCTGCAATTTAAATTCGATTCGGCCAATGTTTTAGATTATTTACTGATGTATCTGGCCATTTCGATTGGCGCACATGCATTTCCAAGCACAGGAGATGCAAACAGTTTGTGGAATGCAGTTGTAAAATCAAAAACCACTTCCTGGTTGTCTAAAATAGTTGTGACCCCAATAGTCGGTTTCATATATGGCGGTGCATTGGGATCTTTCTTTTGGCTCGATATTATTTATGGTGGTGCCGTTGCTTTAGGTTTACCTTATCTAATCATTAAATTTTTGGTATAATAAAAACCATAGTGGTGAGGAATATTCATCAAGGAAATAAGACGATTCATCAAGGAAATACACCTATCTGTATAATCTGTTATGATAAGTTGAAATGATTTTTAATATTCGGGTCAGATAATAAGGATATCTATGCTTAATTGGTTGGCAGGATTAATTCCTGCCAACTAAAAAAGCGAACCCCTTCGACAATTTATTCATAAATTATACTTTTTGTGTTAACGCTTCGGCCCAAGCCTACCTCCTTTAAATGAGGAGGTGCTTAGGTTGTTACCATACCCTCCGTTTTAGCGCTTCGATTATTTCAGGTCGTTATTTTGCTGGTATCTTTTTTTAAATTAAAGATAGGTTATCGGGTAATTTTTGTGGCTATCCATTTAATATCCGTAATTTGGTTTTTTAATTTGCAGAATGCAAATCCTAAGACTGATGAAGACTAAGTTATTTTCATTTATATTCTCCCTTGTATTTGTAATTCAGCTATATGCCGAATATAGCAATAATGCAAGCTTGCGTACTTTTTCTAAACCTTTGATTGTGTTGGTACTTTTGGTGTGGCTATATGTTACTACAAATTTGAAAGGCCGTTTCCATAAAAGGATTTTTACCGGATTAATTTTTGCCTGGGCGGGAGATCTGTTATTGATGCTGCAGGAAGGTAGGACAAGCTTTTTTATCTTCGGATTGGCTGCTTTTTTAGTTTGCCATATTTTTTACATCAGGGCATTTACGCTCGATCATAAATCGAACCCAAGTCATAAAACACCCTATTTTTTGTGGGCTGTGGGTGCATTTGCCATTTTTTGCTCAGGTCTGTTTTTCTACCTGCAGCCAAAATTAGGAGCAATGCAGTTTCCGGTTTTGATGTATGCCATTGTCATCTGTGTGATGGCATTGATGGCTGTTAACCGCTATGGAAAAGTGAATATTTTTAGTTTTAAACTTATCCTTTATGGTGCGTTATTTTTCTTGCTGTCTGACAGTGTTTTAGCCGTTAATAAATTTGCGCAACCCATTCCACAGGGTGGTGCGCTGATTATGGCTACTTACATGATTGCGCAGTATTTAATTGTTTACGGTACTATTGAGCGCAAGTTGGTGGTAACACGGACGGAAGTATAGTTTGTTGTTTTTTGAAAAGCAGGGTTCTGTGTTAAACGGTTACTGTAGTCCTGCTATCGTTCCAATCTTTTTAACAGGTGCTGTCAGTGCATTGAATACGGAGAAGCGTATCGGTTACAGTTTTTAACAGGTGCTGTCAGTGCATTGAATACGGAGGAAGCGTATCGGTTACAGATGCTTCGTGCCTCAGCATGACAGTGTATTTATTGTCGTTGCAAATTAAAAAGGATTTTTACTATATCAGGTTTATAAAACTAAAGGCAGTAGAGGAAAGAAAAATATTAATCACTGCCTAAATCTTCATCCTTTACCTTCCACTTTTCTTTTCCTTATCCAAAACCGTAAAAACCTGTACCAGGCGTTCTCCATTTTCATCAACTAAAGTTAAGGTATGTTTACCTGGCGGCGGACTAATGGCCAATTGATGAAAATTAGTGGTGGTGCTTACGTATTCATGATCAATGTGCCAATATATTTTAGCACCTGGATTTCTGTGTGCTGCATTAAGCACAATTTTGCCTCTTGATCCATCCTGTTCTAAGGGAATGTAAACTATCGCGTTGTTTTTTGGATAAATGATCTCCATTACACTATTTCCGCCTGAGAGTTCACAGCCAGCTTTAAAAGGAGGGAGGGATTTATAATCGCTATTTTTTATTTTATAATAATATTCCATTGCCGGTGGTAAAATAAACCAGCTTTTGTGCTGCATATAGGGTATGCTTTCGCATTGGTCGGTGACCCTAAAAGTACCTGTTCTGTCTAAATGAACCAGTTTGTGAAAAGGACAAATGGCAGTTTTTTCTCCCGAAACAGGAACAAGCTCTTCTACAACATCAGTACAATATTCTGATGCCTTGTAGCCGCTTTTTTTACAAATTTTAAGCCTTTTGAGCTTGGTTGTGGGCGTTTCGAACCATTTTCCATTGGGTAATAACCTGAAAATATCAAAGAGCACTGGTGCGGCCGCTTCTATTCCTACCAAACCCGGTCTGCCTTCACCATCTGCATTACCCACCCAAACACATACTACATAATTTGGAGTTAAGCCTACGGCCCAGGCATCGCGAAAACCAAAACTGGTACCAGTTTTCCATGCTATTCTTTGCGAAGAGGAAAATTGTTCCCATAAACCTTCATCACCCGGGCGCATTACTTCTTCCATGGCATTAAAGGTTGCCCATATTGCACCATGATCTAAAAATGAGTTGCGCTGATAGTCTTTTTCTTCTTTAGTTTTATTATTAAAGTAAGTTGCCTGTTTATAGTCTTCAGGATTGTAAAGGCCTTTGTAGGTATTGAAATGATTAAGCGTACGTACCATACCCATGTAAGTATTGGCCAAATCCCACATCGTAACTTCACTGCCACCCAAAATTAACGACAGACCATAATGATCTGCTGGCTGGTTCAGTGTGCCTATCCCTAATTTTTTTAATTTATCATAAAAGCGTTCGTATTTATATTGCTGCAACATTTTCACTGCCGGAATGTTCAGGGAGCGGCTCAGCGCCTTATCTGCAGCAATGGCGCCGTCATAACCCAGATCATAATTTTGAGGCGAATAACCTGCTATTTGAGTCGGGATATCTGGAATTAAGGTGTGCGGCAATATGAATCCATCATTCATCATGCTGGCATAAAGCAAAGGTTTTAAGGTACTACCCGGGCTGCGCGGCGCTTTAATCATATCTACGTGACTTTGTAGGTCAGCATTTTCCGGCTGGTAAATATTACCTACATAACTTACCACATGACCAGTTCTGGCATCAAGCACTAAAGCCGAAATATTATTAATGTCATTGGCTCTGTAGCGGTTGTTATAGCGTTTTAATATCGAGTTTACTTTCAACTGGATGTTTTCATCCAATGTTGAAGTAATCCTCGTAGAATTGATTTTTAAACTTGTTCTTTCCGCTTTAAAACGGTTTAATAAATGGGGCGCATTTTGTGGTAGGGGCATGGGCTTGCCGGGAATAGGCTCCAACTTAGCTAAATTAGCCGTTGCCTGATCTATGTATTTTAACTTGGCTAACTTATCCAATAAATCGTTTCTTTTTTTGATCAGACTGTTCGAGTTTTTACCAGGATGAACCAACGACGGGCTGTTGGGAAGAACAGCTAAAGTAGCCATCTCACCCCAAGAAAGTGTTTTAGCATCACGTCCGTAATAGCGCCAACTCGCTGCTTCTAAACCCACAACGTTACTTCCAAAAGGCGCGTTAGCAGCATATAGGCCAATAATTTCTTCCTTTGAGTATTTTATTTCTAAGCGTAATGCTAAAATCACTTCCAATAATTTTTGCCAAACCGTTCGGTCTTGTTTTCGCGACAAACGGATTACCTGCATGGTTAAGGTACTGCCGCCACTTACCACACTTTTTGCCCTCCAGTTTTGTCGCATAGCCCTGCTCATGGCCAGTATATCTACGCCAAAGTGGCTATAAAATCGTTTATCCTCGAAAGCGATAATGCAATCCTTAAATTTTACCGGAACACTATCGGCTACAGGGAAGCGCCACTGTCCATCGCTGGCAATTGCAGCACTTAATAAATTGCCATTGCTAGCCTCAATAACATAGGAGGTAGGCGTTTTGAAAAGTTTGGATGGTAAAGAGAAAAGAAATGCCAAAAGCAATGCAAAGCAGATGAGATCGGAAATGAGAAATGCTTTTGGGATCTTGTTCATTTAATTCTTAATTCTGGTCTTAACTCTAGTCTTAGCGTCTCGCTAAGGTATTTGTTGTTTATTATTTTTTGAAAGCCGTAGCGAGACGTTACGACTCAAGCCTCGGTTCGTGAAGACACGAACCGAGGCTTGAGTGTAAAATTTACCCTCGTAATTTGTATGAGGGTAAAATGTATTAATTTTACCTTCGTTTATCGCCATGGTTCGTGTCGCCACGAACCATTTTTACGTTTAAAATTCTATCGTCATGGTCGTGTCTCCATGAACCATTTCTACGGTTAAAATTCTAATCTTAAATCCTTTAAAAACGAATAATCAGTTTCATTCTTTTCATAAAAAGAGGCAGACGAATATAAATAATCTTCAGGATTCGTTGCTAATTGCCAGTGTTGCGTACACGGATTGTTGTGTAAGTAATCTAACTTTTGATAAGCAACTTCCGGAGTATATAAATGTATCGCTAGTGAATCTCTCTGCCAAAATTCATAATTTTTATTAATGGAATTTTTATAAAAATGAATAAGCTCATTTGGACTTAATAATTTTTTGAACTCGTGTGCCGTATATTTTAAAAATGAGCCTTGGACTGTTTCTTTACCATTAAGTTCATTTGATCGCCAAATAGTATGTATATGATTAGGCATGATAACAAAGGCAAAAATATCAAGTTTGCTTAATTTACTTAAATGCTCGAATGAACTTAAAATGATATGCTTAAACTTATCTTTTTCCAGTAATTTTTGCCATTTGTTAATAGTAGCTGTCCAAAAATAAATTTTTCCGATTTCAATGTAATTCTTTCTTCTGGCTTCAGATAATTTATCCATTGTTATTAGATTTCGGTTCGTGTCTCCACGAACCGAGGCTTTAGGTTTGTATCTCTACAAAAAATTAAACCTCGCAGGTTTTTAAAACCTGCGAGGTTTGAAGATATCTACTTCACCACCTGCACCCACTTACCTGCTTCTGTGGCCGAGATATCATTGTTATACATCGCTTCACATTGAACAGCCGATAAGTAATATTTGCCCAGATAAGATGCGTTCAGCAATACCTTATACACCAGGCTTTCACCTTCTCTTACGTTAAAGTAAGTGAAAACGCGATCATCCCTGATGTCCTGATAGGTAAAAGGAGATGAAGCTAAAATACTCTGGTTATCATTAACGCGTGTATTGATAATTTCCCATCCCGAAGGGAAAATTTGAGTTAATGCCATTTGTTCGTAGTAACCCATTCGCCCTGGATTTTTTACAGTTACCTCTGCATAGAAATCTGTTCCTTGTTTTAAAGTAGTAGGATCTAAAACTTTTCCGTTTAAACGTTTGTAAATCAAACTCATATCTAAAACTTCAGGACGGTTAGGTAAAAAGTTATTTTGACCCGCAACTGGCTGTCCTTCTAAAACCAAACGCACAAACAATACATTATTTCCATTATTAGTAACTGAAGCGGTATTTCCCTTAAAGGTTACAGGTGTACTATTAATGTATTGAGTAGAATTTACAGGAGCTGATTTTCCATCCAATACATATTGAAATTGCAGTTTATTTGCCGATTGGTTAGATCCACAGAATTTAGCAATAGCCAACAAACTATATGCGGTTGTTTGTGTACTGTACCAGGTATTTTCGCCAAGCTTTGCTGCTAAAGGCTGTAATAAACTCGCGGCTTTTGCTTTCTGACCGAGTAGCGTTAACGTTTCTAAAATCATCGCTTCATCGCGTACATCAGAACCATAAGTTCCACCCAATTGTTTGTAAGCCTGGATGGATGTATCCAAACCTCTGATCATGTTTTGTGCCACCTCATTTTGCCCAGCCAGTTTATAAGCCGCTGCCAAACGCCATTTCGCTGCCACAGATAAATATTGGAAAGCTTTTAAACGGTTCATGGCAGCCATTTCAGGTTTTTTAGCCAGTGCCAGCATGTATAAACGGTAGGCTTGTGATAAATCGCCACCATAGAAATTATTGCTGTTTGGTGCCCAGTTTGTGGCTTTTGATTTTTGAAAGCGCAATAGCTCATCCAGAAGGCCAACAGGTAGGGTATAACCAGCATTTTGTGCCTCAACTAAGAAATGGCCGGCATAATTACTTCCCCATTCATCAGATGTACCTTCTCCAGGCCAGTAAGATAAACCACCATCAGTAGTTTGGAAACCTTTTAGTCTGTTTATGCCAGCTTTAATATTTTTCTCTGTTCTGGCTTTCTGTTGTTCGTTCAATGGACTCAACCGATCTAAAAATAGTTGTGGGAATATACCCGAAGTCGTTTGCTCAACACAGCCATGGGGATATTGAATGAGGTAACTCAATCTTTTGCCAAGGTTAATCGCCGGGATGGAAGATACTTCCAGTGAACCAGAATTAGTACCCGTCATTCCGATCGGTAAATAGTTTACGGCCCATTTAGTATGCGGCTGAACGGTAGCAGACACCACGTTGGTTACATAAGGGTTTGGATTTCGGATGTCCATTTCCACATCATAAACCGTTTTTTCGGAACCACTCTGTGCGATTACTTTTACCTTGGCAATACCTACATTATCCGGCGCTTTTACCTCGAAAGCAGTCATCTGCTCACCCGTTTGTTTGTAGTAGAGCTGTTGTTTATTAGTGCCCTGAACAATTAAATTACTGGTCTGTAGCTGCACCGATACATTTTTAAGGTTATTCTCTGTAGCAAATACCGTAACAGGCAGAGTGAAACTTTCTCCCGGACCAATTACCCTCGGTAGGGTAGCCAAAACCATTAGCGGCTTTTTAACCTGAACTGATTTTTCTGCAAAGCCATAAGCTGCATCCTGTCCGGCAACTACCATTGCCCTTACAGCGCCAATGTACTGCGGTAATTTAAATTTGTGTGTTTTGCTTTCGCCTTTACCAATGGTAAACGGCCCCATAAATTTAACCACTGCTTTAAAGCGGTTCGCTTTAGCCGGATTAAGGTTTTTATTGATGCTACCATCACCGCCAATGCTTAAAATACGTTCTAAATTTCCACCCCAAGCGCCAAGAACATAGTCGAATAAATCCCATGTTTTAACACCCAGACCTTCGCGGGCATAAAATGCACCATGCGGATCTGGTGTTTTAAATCGGGTTAAATCCAATAAACCTTCATCAACCAATGCAATGGTATAGGTCATTGCTTTACCGTTCTGCTCACCTACAGTGATGGTGTTTTCGGTTTCCGGTTTAATTTTATCGGCCATTTTAATGGTCGGTTTTAAAATGGTTTGCGGATCTTCTATAGAAAGCGGAATAGCACCATACATTCTAATTGGTAAATCGTTAACCGTTTGTGCATGCGGTTGTAATAAAGTAATATTGGCAAAAACATTAGGCGCCATCTCTTTTTCAGCCTTGAACTTAAATTGCGTTTGTCCGGCTTTGGTATCTACCCAGAAGGTTTTTAATACCCGGCTTCCATTTTCAATTGAGATAAGTGCTCTTCCATTTTTGCCTGTTGGAATAGTTAAAGTAATATCTTCTCCAACGGTGAATTTTTCTTTATTAGCCGTGAAAGATAACATAGAGGCCTCTGTTGGGTTGCTGCCTTGTTCGCGTTGTGCCCAGCCCGGCCAATCAATGTAAACAGATTTTCCGGTAACATGTCCGCCATTTACATCGCGTACTAAAATTAAATAACGTCCCCATTCTGGTTCATCAACACGTAAATTCCAGCTTCCTTTTCCGTTGAACAGGTTCACCTGATGACTTTCTACCAGTTTATTGAATTGGTTTTGAGTGAAATTGGCATAAGTGTTCTGATCATCCTGTTCCCACCACCAGCGCCATTGGGTTTTATATAACTCTACGGTAACGGTTTTGGTGCCGCTCAATAATTTTCCATCGGTATTTACATTAACGATTTCAATTTTATGCTCTTTTCCGGTAACCAGCATACCACTTAAACGATCGCCCTTTTCAGCGCGAATCCCTAAATAGCTGTTGTACACATGGTAAGGAATACTAAAATTATCGATACTGAAATTACCTCCCGGTTCGAAAACCTTGGTTGTAAAGTTTGCTCTCAACACACCAGGAGCCGTATTGTTCTCATTTAGATTAGTGTTAATCTGCGCTGTACCATTTTGGTTTAATGTACCTTCGAAAATGGTTTTAACCTGCGATTCAAAGTTAACCGTAGGATTATCAAAACTAAAACCCTCAAAGCCTTTAAACTTGGTTTCGGTGGTGTTTAAGTTTACATCAACCTTCGCTTTTAAGTTTTGTGCAACGGCACCGAATAGCCATTTAGCAGATAGGGTAGCAGCTGAAGTTCCTGCACTTAAATATGTTTTGTTGCCAACGTTGAAATCAATTTTCAAACGGTTTGGCATTACGGTTTCAATTTTTAAGGTTTTGGTAAAAGTAGCACCGCCTGCTTTCACTTTGGCCATCCAGTTACCGGTAGGTGCAGTACTTTCTGTAGCGGTTTTAAAGGTATAGAACCCATTTAAAGGCTTGCCATTAATCAATCTTTTGTAAAGCTGGCCTTTTGGATTATAGAATTCCATGGTTACCGGATAATTGGCCGGAAGTTTTTTTAGTTTATCTTCCAGAACGAAAGAAACAAATAAACTGTCACCAGGTCGCCAAACGCCGCGTTCTCCATAAATAAAACCTTTTAATCCACTTTGAACTACATCGCCTCCTACATCAAACCTGCTTAATGGAAGTGAGCTTCCATCGTCTAATTTCAGGTAGCCACGTTCTGAACCATTTTTAGCGATCAATAAAAATGGCTGGCGTTTTAAGTCAAAACTTGCAAAACCATCACCATCAGTTTTAGTCGTAAAAATGATCTGTTTCTGGTAATCCATTAATTCGAGGTTTATACCACTCAATGGTTTTGCCGTCAATAAATCGGTAGCGACAATCAGCATGCTATTGTCGTTACCGCGTTTAGCCACTAAGCCTATATTTGAAGCAATTAAGTTTCTGCTTGCCCAGCGCTGGTTGGTATAAAATGATGGTGTGCATGGATTGTCTTTATCGTCCCATTTGTAATTTGGTGGATAATAATTATTATAACGCTTCCAAAAATCATCGTCCTCATCAATCTTTTCACCATAACCATCATAATCCCCATATTCGCTTTCCTCATCGCCACCATCGCCTTTTTCTTCTCCGGCTTTACAATTATAGGCGTTATATTCCTGTCTGAAAGCAATGGTAACACGATACATTGCACCAGGCTCCGTACGGATCATTTTATCCAGATCGAGTGTAAAGCGGTTCTTTTTATGGAGGTTAAGCGCTTTGTCTTCATCTAAGCGAACGGTTTTCTGTAAAATAGGTTTCGCTACCCTGCGCAGTTCATTGCCATCCTTATAGCTATTGGTCTGGAAGAACTGTGGAATATTATTTTCGTAAATTTTGATTACTGTTACATCAACCGCTTTTAAATTAATCGCTTCGAAAGGTAAAACCAATTTTCCTGAATTGGGTAAAATGGTACCTGCGCCTGCAATGGTAACCGATGGTAGTTTATCTTCAAAAACAAGATTAGCTACTTTACCGGTGGTCAGTGTTTTGGCATTGATATTTTCGACCCCTGCATTTACACTTAAGGCATAATTGCCTTTTAATTCTTCAGGAGCGTAAACTTTAACCTGACTGGCATCAATGGTATACCTAACATCGCTTAGGTTGCCCAGCGTAATCATACCGGTTAAATCCTGACCTACGCCAATCGGTTCAGAAAACTGCACCAATGCATAATCTTCTTCCCCCTGAATCGCTTTCATATCAAGGATTTCAAATTTATTTATGGCCGGAACACGAACTTCCACTTCTCCTTTCTGATCAGCATCAATGGCATCACCATCCCACTCTAATTTTAGATTTTGGTCGTTCCCCGTCTTTTTAATGCTATCGATAATGAATTTTGAGGTATTTTTGGCCGGATCATGCTGCCACTTGATCTTTAACTTTTGGTCAAAATCCAATGAAAGGGTTTTCTCTATTTTACTGGTTTCTTCCACATCGGCAGTAGCTACTTCACCTGTAAGTTTCATGTAATCCAGAGAAGTGTTGTTCTGTGAAACCAAGCCGTTTTGGGATAACATGATCCCCGGGGTAATTACTTTAAAATCAAAATCGAAGTCTTCAAGGCCTTTTTCTGTAGCAGAAACTTCTGAAAGTTTGAAGGTAGCCTCGTAGTTTTTACCAGGTTTAAGGTTCTCATCAGGCCTGAATTCAACCGTTTGAGGATCTATCCAGTAGGTTTTTCCAGAGATAGAAGGAGAGAAGTCGAAAAGTTCGCGGCTATCTGCTTTGCCTAAATCCTGCATGCCCGTTGCGGCATTAGCCAGGTGGACGCGGATAAAACTCTTTTTCGAAATGGTACCGGAAGTATAAGCTTCGATATATTTCGCATATGCCTGGTTTTCTTCGTGATTTTTCTTTTTCCTGTTAAAATAAATAAATACGATTGCCACTATTGAAACAGCCAGCAAGCCAATAAAAATAAATTTCTTTTTTGAGGACGATTGATAGGTAGATGGTTGTTCCATAAATGAAATTCGTTAAGATAAATGAGAATATAATGCTGCGGTTGCCGCAATTGTTATGCCGTAATTTATTTGAATATGCCGATATTCCTCTGTTGGATCAGAAAATTAACTAAAATCGACGTTAAAAGAAATAATGTTGAAAATTAAATCGAATGGTTTGTTCATTTGAAGGGTTTTGGATATGTTTACGGCATCAACCTCAATACAACCAGATATGATCAAGAAACTCTTAATTCTTTCGTGTTTATTAATTCCTACACATTTTTGTTTTGCACAGAAAGCTGAAGTAGAAAATGCAGTGACGCAATTGACCAAACTGATGGTTAGCCCAGATAGCGTGGCTTTGGATAAAATGGTGCTTAATAATTTAAGCTATGGGCATTCGGGTGGAAAAATACAGAATAAGCAGGAGTTTTTACATTCTTTACTTTCTGGCGAATCTGATTTCATAGATATCAACTTAGCAGATCAATCGGTTATTATTCAAAATAAAACGGCTTTAGTTAGACATACCCTAAATGCTAAAACAAACGATAAAAATGTTCCAGGAAATGTAAAATTATATATTCTTTTAATCTGGAGTAAAGAAAAATCAGGGTGGAAGTTACTTGGCAGACAGGCGGTTAAAGTTCTGTGAGTTTTTTTTACAATTTCGGAATCTAATTCCGAAATTGTAAATTTATAAAATGATAGAAAGAACTGCTAAAAAAGAACTTCTTGATTTAAGTAATCAATTTAAATCAGTAGCCGTAATTGGCCCAAGGCAATCTGGAAAAACTACCTTAACAAAAAATGTTTTTCCAGATAAACCCTATGTTTCTCTGGAAAATCCGGATACGCGTTTATACGCCGAAGATGACCCACGTGGATTTTTAAGTCAATTTCCTAATGGAGCTATCTTAGATGAGGCTCAGAGGACCCCTAAACTCTTTTCTTATATACAGCAAATTCTTGATGAATCGAAGTCTAAAGGAAAGTTCATCATAACTGGATCTAATAATTTCTTACTTCAAGAAAGCATTGTGCAAAGCTTAGCTGGGAGAGTAGCTTACATTAAACTGCTACCTCTTTCTATCCCAGAATTAAAATCTGCAAATTTGCTTGAGGAAAATATTAATAGTTTTATTCTTAAGGGCGGTTATCCACCTATTTATGATCAAAACATTCCACCGAATAAATGGCACCAAAATTATATAAATACCTATTTGGAAAAAGATGTGAGGCAGATAAAGAATATTACCAATTTATCATTATTCGAAAGGTTTTTAAGACTATGTGCAGGTAGGATCGGACAGTTGCTAAATATGAACAGTTTAGGGATTGAAGTTGGGGTAGATAGCAAAACAATTGCTTCGTGGATTGCGGTTCTTGAAAGTAGTTTCGTGATACATCTACTGCGACCTCATCATCAGAACTTTAATAAACGTATAGTTAAAATGCCAAAGTTATATTTTTATGATACGGGATTGGCAGCAGCTTTACTTGGAATACAAAATGAACAACAATTGGATACTCACCCAAGTAAAGGAAGCCTTTTCGAAAATATGGTTATTATTGAAATGTTAAAATCAAGATTTAATTTAGGTTTAAGCGATAATCTATATTTCTGGAGGGATAATGTGGGGAATGAGATTGATGCTCTGATTGATGAAGGAGGTAAGCTTTATCCTATTGAAATTAAGGCTGGCAAAACCATAAACACCGATTACTTTAAGGGCATTAATTTTTGGAATAAATTGACTTCTGGAATAGGAGGTACAATAATATATGCAGGAAATCAATCGCAGATAAGAAGTAACGATATTAATATTTATCCTTGGGACAGCATGGGTTGGAAATAACTAGGTAGACAAGCGGTTAAGGCAGCTTAGTTAAGTCTCTGGTCTTGAGTTCTAAGTCGGTAGTCAAAGACTCTGGACTGAGGACTCAAGACTTTGGACTATTTTATCATCACTCCCGGTCTATTCACCAATGGGATTTTAATCAGATTAGAATCGATGATGCTTTCGGGGAGGAAAATAAACTTTTTGTCGTAAATGGTGCTGCCGACGTAATAGCTTAGCCAATATTCGTTAGTTAAGCCAAAAACTTCAGGATCAATAGCTTCTACGCCTGCAAAAGAATTTGCTTCCATATCACCAACAAAGTGCCTTAACACAGAAGTTTTTACTTGCTTCCCGTCTTTTTCACCATAACCTTTAGAGCTGATTAAAACATTTTTTATGGGTTCGTTTTTTAAATTGACGAGATAAACCGTCCAGCTTTTTACTTCAGGTGTTTCGCCCATTAATACAACGGCCATTGCGATATCTTCAACTGTATTTTCTGGTAAATCTGCTTTCAACTGGGTTAACTGTTTAAACTGCTTAATCGGTTAATTGTATAATTTATTTTAGGATGATAGAATCCTACCATCCTAAAATCATTTAATCCTGGCCTATTTCTTCTTCGCTACTGCCTTTTTTGCCGGCGCTGCTTTTTTCTTTGCCGGTGCTTTTTTCTTCGTTTCGAAAGCGTTAGGCACCTGTTCCACAATCATTTTCTTCACCACTTCTAAGTCAATATCAGCCAGTTCTTCTGGTGTATATTTCTGCTTAGTCGCCTCGTTATTCCTTAATTTAAGCATCAATTTGCCAAAACGAATGAATGGTCCCCAACGGCCATTTTCAATAGAGATTTTTTCAGCATCCCAGGTTTTAATATACCTGTTGGCTTCTTTTTCTACTTTTTTGCCGATTAAGGTATTAATATCTTCTTGTGTTAAATTATCGAAATCGTATCCTTTTGCGGGAATATTAATAAACAAATCGTTCCATTTAATAAACGGACCGAAACGGCCTTTACCTTTTGTAACGCCTAAACCTTCATAGTGGGCAATAGGTGCATCATCATCCATTTTCTGTTTGATAATTTCAACTGCTCTATCATAAGTTACCGATAAAGGCTCCTCATTTTTAGGAAGCGAAATAAAACTTTCGCCCCACTTTACATATGGCCCAAAACGGCCAACCCCAATCATTACCTCTTTACCTTCAAAATCAGGTAATTGGAAAGGAAGTTTAAATAGTTCAAGGGCTTCATCTAAAGTAATGGTTGCAACAGATTGTGTGCGCATTAAGCTTGCATACCGAGGTTTTTCTTCTTCATCCAATTCTCCAATCTGAACCAATGGTCCAAATTTACCAACCTTAGTATATACATTTTTACCCGTTGCAGGATCTAAGCCTAATAAACGTTCACCTGTAGCACGTTCAGCAGTTTCTAAAGTGGTTTCCACTTCACTATGAAATGGATTATAGAACGAGTGCAGCATTTTGGTCCACTCCTGTAAACCTTGTGCAATTTCGTCAAATTCCTTTTCTACTTTGGCTGTAAAGTTAAAATCTACAATACCTTTAAAATGTTCTACTAAGAAATCGTTTACCACTTCACCAATATCAGTAGGGAAGAGTTTTGATTTCTCGGCACCGGTAATTTCCGATTTGATTTCTTTTTTTACCTGTCCGTCTGCTAAAACGATAGACGTAAATTTACGTTGTTTACCATCTCTGTCTTCTTTTACCACATAGCCACGGTTTTGTACCGTAGAAATGGTTGGTGCATAAGTAGACGGACGTCCAATGCCCAGTTCTTCTAGTTTTTTAACTAAACTGGCCTCTGTATATCTTGCCGGCGGACGTGAGTAACGTTCCGTTGCCTGCATTTCTTTTAAAAATAATTCTTGTCCTTTAGCTAAAGGAGGTAAAATTGAACCACCTTCTTTTTCTTCGTTTTCTTCATCATCAGTAGATTCCAGGTAAACTTTTAAGAAACCATCAAACTTTAATACTTCACCTTCGGCTACTAAATGTTCTTTTCTGGTTGAAGCGGTAATCTGCGCGGTTGTCTTTTCAAACAAAGCTTCACTCATTTGCGAAGCAATGGAGCGTTTCCAGATTAAATCATATAAACGTTTTTCTGAGATATCTCCATCTACAGTATGTCTGTCAAAATATGTCGGGCGGATGGCTTCGTGAGCTTCTTGCGCACCAGCAGATTTTGTTTTATAAACGCGATGTTGATGATATTGATCACCGTAAGCAGATTTAATCTCGGCAGCAGCCGCATTTAACGCGGTTTCTGATAAATTTACAGAATCTGTTCTCATGTAGGTGATCTTACCCGCTTCGTACAGTCTTTGCGCCACCTGCATGGTTCTCGCAACTGAAAAACCTAATTTTCTGGAAGCTTCCTGTTGCAGGGTAGAGGTGGTAAAAGGGGCAGCTGGATTGCGTTTTGCCGGACGGGTTTCTAAACTCGTGATATCAAATTTAGCATTTACACAGTCCTGAAGATATTTTTCGGCATCTGCTTCGCTTTCAAAACGTTGTGGCAATTCTGCCTTCACCATTTCTTTTCCTTTTCCGGTAGAAAACTGTGCGGTAATTTTATATGCAGCAGCTGCATTAAAGTTCAAAACTTCTCTCTCTCTGTCAACAATTAAACGTACGGCCACGGATTGTACACGTCCTGCAGAAAGTGATGGCTTTACTTTTTTCCATAATACCGGAGAAAGTTCAAAACCCACCAATCGATCTAATACACGGCGTGCCTGTTGGGCGTTTACTAAATTATAATCAATCCCACGGGGACTATCGATTGCTTTTAGAATAGCTGGTTTGGTAATTTCATGAAAAACGATACGTTTTGTTTTCTCTACTTTCAGGCCTAAAGTTTCGAATAGATGCCACGAAATGGCTTCTCCCTCGCGGTCCTCATCGGATGCTAGCCATACCATTTCGGCCTCTTTAGCTAGTTTTTTTAATTCGGCGACAACATTTTTCTTATCGGCGGGTACCTCGTAGGTTTGGGCAAAATTGTTCTTGATATCAATCGCCATATCTCCCTTAACTAAATCACGGATGTGGCCATAGCTAGATTTCACAAGGAAATCTTTGCCTAAATAGCCTTCTATAGTTTTAGCTTTTGCGGGTGACTCGACGATTAATAAATTTTTGGCCATGAAATACGTTTTTGTGCAAATAAAGCTATAATTAAAGCATAAATCCAAACCTGAGAAGAATTTAATACATTTTTTTTATTAATTAAGTGATAAATATGTTGGTTTATAGGTCGATTTTAATCTGGTTTTAATCTTTTTTGTTTTTGAAAAGCAATAACAATGCTGTTAGGTTAAGGTTGGGCCCGCCCCCGTTTCTGCCGATGAAAGATCGGCATCTCACTTCGGTCGGGTTTAGTTGGCTTGGCTGATGCTGCTATTCAGGTTTTAATAGCGTTTTGTATGAAGCGATAAGAACAGACTTTGTTAATTAAACCGGATAGAGCGGAATAGCCCACAGCGCAGCGAGGACTATAAGCGATAGCAGGGCTACAACTGCGAAGAACTACTGCGCGCTCATTTCCTGATCAAAAGAAATAATGATTTATGATAATAGCCGCTTTATTGGCAATACCTTAGGTGCTTTAATTATGGATATCACATAATTTACAGCCACATTACATCAAGGCAACCGATTTGTACTTATATTCGTATATAAATATAAAATAAAAACGATGATCAGCACAATTCTAATCCTATTAAACTTATTGGTATCCCCACCAAAAAATGTTTATGATTTCAGCTTTAAAACCATTGATGGTAAGGAAATTAAGCTTTCTAAATTTAAAGGCAAAAAAATCCTAATTGTTAACACGGCATCTAAATGCGGTTTTACACCACAGTACGAAGATTTAGAAAAACTTCAGAAACAATATGGTAAAAAGGTCGTATTAATCGGTTTCCCGGCAGGTAACTTCGGTGGACAGGAATTTTCTACCAATGCAGAAATTAAAGAGTTTTGTACCGGAAAATATAATGTTTCGTTTTTGCTTGCAGAAAAAAGCAGTGTTAAAGGCGATGATATCAGTCCTTTGTTTAAGTATTTAACTTCTCAGACCAATACTGAAGAGCAAGGCGATATTAAATGGAATTTTGAGAAATTTTTAATCAATGAAAAAGGAGAATTGGTTCACCGTTTCCGTTCTAAAACAAAACCTACTGACGAGGCGATTATTAAAAACCTGTAAAGGGATGTAAAATGGACAATGTAAGAGGGAAGATGTATTAATCTTTCGCTTCTTTAAATAAATTAAAAGGTAAAGTGGTAAGACATTTTACCTTTTTTTTATGTTATATATGGAGTGTTCGGGGGATTTAGACATAAGAAAGGGGCTTAAATCCATAAGCCCCAAATAAACCAAACAAACTATTTATGAAGTTTATATAAAACGCCTGTTCAGATAAAAAGTTTTTGAAAAAAATAAATTTATAATGGGTAGATATGGTGTTAACAGCTCAATGGCTATTAATAGCGTAAAATAGGGGATACTGTAACCGAATTGATGGAAAAAGCCAAGATATTTTTGACAATAAAATGTTAAAACAGGTTAAGCTGTGCTGGTTGGTATAGATTAGGGTCGAAGCTGTAAACTTCAGGCGTATCTTGCCTGTTGCTAACGTAATAAAGCTCCGTTTCCTCATATCTAGAAGCTACTTTTACAAAAGTATCGCCAGCCACGTTTTTAAAAAGATTTTCAACCAACTCTGCGCTGTTATTATCTTTTGATAAGTGGCTCAGTAAGAGATGGCTCATGTATGGCGCTTTATGATTGACGAATAGTTCCAGTGCCTGTGTATTGCTCAGGTGGCCATGTCCACCCGTAATCCTTCTTTTCAAAAAATAAGGGTATTTACCACTCTCCAACATCTGCGAATCGTAATTGGCTTCCAGGAAAGCGGCATGACAGCTTTTGAAATGGGTAATTAAACGATCGCATACTGAGCCTATATCTGTAAAAACACCAACTCTTACTTCGTTACATTCAATAGTAAAACTATAAGGATCAGCTGCATCGTGAAATTTAGAAAAGGCAGCAATCTTTAAGTCGCCAATATGAATGTGCTGTTGATTGCTTAATGAAAAGGTATTGTTTGCATCCAAAAGCAGCCGGCTGCTTTTTAAGGTAGCTGTACTGATGTAGACCGGGAGTTTATATTTTTTAGCAAAAACAGCTACCCCTTTAATGTGGTCGCTGTGTTCGTGCGAGATAAAAACAGCTTTTACTTTGCTTATAGGTAAACCCAAACGATTCATCCGGATTTCTACCTCTTTACAGGTTAGGCCAATATCAACCAAAACAGCTTCATTATCATTACCTATATAGTAACAATTGCCATTACTGCCCGAATTGATTGATGTAAAATATAATGCCATTTTCAGGTTGCAAGATAAGGCTTATTTGGCGAAGCAAAAAAGAAAATTATACTCTTGCACCGTTGTGTTCTACCAAACGAGAAAGCAGTGGGAGGAAAGCCTGGATGAGGTTGATTTCTTCGGAAGAAAAGATTTTTTCCATGGTTTGTACCAGCCATTCTTCTTTTATTTTTCTAGTTGCAATAATGTGTTTTTCGCCAAGTTTGGTTAAGCCGATAAAAACCTTTCTTTTATCCTCCTCGCTTGGAAAGCGCTCTACACATTTGGCATCAAACAGGCGGTTAATGATCTGCGAAATGGCTTGTTTGGATACTCTTTCCATGTCTGCCAGTTCTGTAGAAAGCATTTTGCCATGCTGTTCGAGTAGCGACATGGTCAGTAATTCAGCGTTACTAAAGTCTGAACTTACATTTTGCTTGCGTAACTCTCTGGTTAAACGGGTAACGGTGCTTCTTAACTTTGCGGCAATCTCTTGTGTTTGAGTAGGCATCTTATTGGTAAATAAACTTTACAAATATAAGGTTTAATTTTTATAGATAAACTAAGTAACTTTTATTCGGCGTGTAAATTATGATGTTTTCGTGATAAAAAGGAGTTGTTTTGGTTTTAGAGTTTAATCAAAATTTTCTAATTTTGTAAAGTTACTTTACTATTTTAATTATGAGTATTTTTCGTTCGTTAAGACATTACAATTACAGGTTATTTTTTACAGGTCAGGCTATTTCGCTAATAGGCACGTGGATGCAGCGTGTTGCCATAAGCTGGTTGGTTTACCGTTTAACAGGTTCGGCATTTTTGTTAGGACTGATTACTTTTTTGAGTTTAATCCCTTCGCTGGTACTGGCACCCTATGCAGGGAGCTATGTAGACAGGCATAATAAATACAAGATATTAGTAATTACCCAGATCATTCTGATGCTTCAGGCTGGTGCTCTTGCTTTAATGATCTGGTTTAAGGTGTACGATATATTCTGGATTGCAGCACTTTCGCTGGTTCAGGGCCTGGTGAATGCTTTTGATGTGACTGCGCGCCAATCGTTAATGGTAAATTTAATTGATGATAAAGAAGATTTGCCAAACGCCATAGCGCTCAACTCTTCAATGTTTAATGCGGCCAGGCTAGTCGGGCCGGCATTGGCAGGCGTAATTTTAAGTGCCTGGGGAGAAGATATCTGTTTCCTGGTTAACTTTGTAAGCTTTATTGCTGTATTAGGCTGTTTGGTTATGATGAAACTGAAACTCACAGAGCACCAAAAATCGACAGAAAATATCTGGATTGACCTGAAAAAAGGTTACGATTATCTTAAATCATCTCCGGATTTGGCCTCTATGATATTAATGATGGCTGCATCAAGTTTATTGGTAATCCCTTTTACTACTTTATTGCCTGTTTTTGCAAAAGATATTTTTAATGGAAATGCCACTACATTTGGCTGGTTTGAAAGCGCTGCCGGACTTGGCGCCTTCTTCGGGGCAATTTATATGGCTACTTTAAAAGCGGGTCAGAACCTACAGAAAATTGTAATGATGTCGGGTGTACTGTTGGCTATTTCTGTTGTGGCGCTGGCTATATCCCCATCACTTATTATGGCCTTAATTTGTACCAGTATGGCTGCCTTGGGTTTAATGGCGCAAAACTCATCTATCAATACCTATTTGCAAACCCATGCCGATGATGTAATGCGCGGCAGGACTTTAAGTTATTATATTATGGCTTACCAAGGGGTATTGCCAATTGGTAGTTTGTTAATGGGTTACCTGGCGCATCTTTTCGGCACGCAAGTGGTTGTGGCTTTCGAAGGTGTTGCAGGATTGTTGATCGTAGCAGCGTTTGTATATAATGAAAATCATCGCAATCAATTGAAAAATAAGTTTTCTCTATCTGGAAATTAGATCATATCGTAAGTTTTTATTTTCTTAATTACCTTAACTTCTTAATGGTTGATGATAATTAGTTTTTTTACCATTAAGGAGTTAAGAAACATTAAGGCTTCCATAACAATTTATTAACTTCTTAATGTTGGATGGTTATGATGAGTTTTTTTTACCATTAAGGAGTTAAGAAACATTAAGGTTTAGTGCAAATTGTTTCCCGCAGATTAAACAGAAAAGAAACACAGATTTTAACAGAGTCGGTTAAAACGCCAAACTCCAGCCGCTATACGCTACCCGCATTTACCCGTGCACAATCAACTTACAATCGACCATTACTTTTTGGTAATTATGAATATCAATTTCTTTGTTAATCAATTGGATCAATAAAGCAATCGCATTTTCACCTACCGACTCGGGGTTTTCTTCAATAGAGGCGATAGGGGGCGAATCGAGATAACTGATGAAAGAAGTGTTGCCAAATCCTATACACTCCACTTCGTTGGTTTTGAAGTGCTTTGTGGATCTTAGGTACTTCATCGCGTCGAATAAAATAGGCTCTTTAAAAGCGACAAGCGCAGTGGGCATATTTTCTGGGTCGGCAAATAAATTCTTAATTGCCGAGATTGTGTTTTCCTTATCAAAATCGGTGTAAGCAACTAATTCTGATGAAAAAGGCACCTGGTTATCTTTTAACGCATTGATATAGCCATTAAAGCGATCGTGCGTGAAATTAATCATTTTGGGGCCACCCAAATAAGCGATCTTCTGATGCCCTCTGTCTATTAAAAACTTGGTAGCCTGGTAACAGCCCTGGAAAGTATTGCACAATACTTTGTGGCAGTTGAGGTTAAAACTCGGGTTCCGTGTATAATACACCACCGGAATGCCTATGTTTTCGAACTGGTTTAGGTGTGCAAAATCTTGTGTATGCTTCGAAATAGCCACAATTAAGCCATCTACCCGGCTCCGCAATAGCATATTTGCAGATTGAATCTCTTTTTCCAGTTCATCATGAGATTGACTGATGATCACATTGTACCCATTTTGAGTGGCAAACTGCTCTATGCCATAAATACTCCTGGTAAAAAAGTGATCTAAAAGATTGGGTAAAATAACGCCAATAATGCGCGATCTCTTTTCTTTTAAATTGATAGCTGATTTATTCGGTGTAAAATGCAAATCGCGGGCCATTTCCTGAACGCGCTGCCTGGTGTATGCATTTATAGTCGGGTAGTTGTTAAGGGCTTTTGATACTGTTGAAACTGACATCTTTAACTTCTCAGCTAAGAATTTCAGTGTAACAGGGGTATTGTTCGTCATCTTTTCCAATCTCAGTACATAATTAAGAAAAAAACCAATTATTTCAAACGTTTGAAATGTATTTTCAATAGATTTTATAGCGTTTTAGCCTTTTTAAAACCATTTAATCTTTTAAGCTTTTCTAAATTCGTTAGCACAATATAAACCAGGCAAAAACAGAATATTGCTTAAATTTAGGCTAGCGACAGAGAAACCGTCCGCAATTAATTGTTAGTTTTGAAACGATCAATTAATAATATTAAAACTTAAGTTATGCTAAAAACAACCTATAGCGTATTTTTAATCTGCTTTTCGCTCCTTTCATCATTCAGTTACGGTCAGGTTACCGCTATACAGAACATTCAGGGACGGAAAATCCAGAGTCTTAATGGTAAATGGAATTATATTATCGATCCTTATGAAAATGGTTATTACGATTATCGTCATGATCCATACGATCAGTCGAAAACCGGATCCGGAGGTTTTTATGATGATAAAGTTCAGAAAGATAAGTCAGAGTTGATTGAGTATGATTTCGATCATTCTCCTCAAATGAATGTTCCGGGTGATTGGAACTCGCAATCAGAAAAATTAGAGCTTTACGAGGGCAATGTCTGGCTTCGTAAAAAGTTTGATGCAAAACCCGAAAAAGGAAAAAAGTATTTCGTTTACTTTGGTGCAGTAAATTACGAAGCCCATGTTTATCTTAACGGTAAAAAACTAGGGGTACACAAAGGCGGATTTACACCCTTCCAGTTCGATGTAACCAATAATTTAAAAGCTGGCGAAAACTCCCTGGTGCTTAAAGTTGATAATATCCGTAAACAGGATGAAATCCCAACTGTAAATACAGATTGGTGGAATTATGGTGGCATAACACGTGATGTTTTTTTAGCAGAATTTCCTGAGCATTTTATCAGTGATTACAAACTTCAGCTTGTTAAAGGAAATAATAATCTGTTAAGTTTTTCAGCAAAACTTGCCGACGCCACTGCCGGACAGGAAATTACGCTTTCTATCCCGGAGCTTAAGCTCGAAAAGAAATACAAAACAGATGGCGAAGGTAAAATTGCTGATGAATTTACCTGGAACAATTTAAGCTTATGGTCGCCGGAAACACCAAAATTATATGCAGTAAATATTAAAACCGATAAAGAAGATATTAATGATAAAATTGGTTTCAGAACCATTCGGGTTGATGGCGATAGCATCCTGTTAAATGGTAAATCTGTTTTTTTAAGAGGGATATCACTACATGATGAAAACCCTCTTTTAGCCGGGCGTTTACGCTCAGAAGGGGATATGCGGATGATGCTGCAATGGGCAAAAGATTTGAATTGTAATTATGTTCGCCTGGCACACTATCCGCATAACGAAGAGATGATTCGTCTTGCCGATGAAATGGGTCTATTGGTTTGGGCCGAAGTGCCTGTTTACTGGACCATTAGCTGGACTAATCCGGCTACCTATGCCAATGCCAAAAAACAATTGACAGATTTAATTGTACGCGATAAAAACAGGGCAAGCGTAATTGTTTGGTCGATTGGGAATGAAACCCCGCTTAGCGATGCCCGTTTAAGTTTTATGAGCAATTTGGCAGAAACTGCCCGTGCCTTGGACGATACCCGTTTGGTAGCTGCCGCTTTAGAGGTACACCGCGAAGGGAATACGATCATTTTAAACGATCCTTTGGGCGAAAAAATTGATCTGGTTAGTTTTAATGAATACGCTGGTTGGTACTGGGGAGGTAATCCATCCGAAATTACCAAATACAATTTCGATATCAAATATAAAAAACCTGTGGTAGTTACTGAATTTGGTGGCGATGCACTGGGCGGATTCCACGCTGATGAAAATACCCGCTGGAGCGAAGAGTACCAGGAGGCATTGTATAAAAACCAGATTACCATGTTGAGTAAAATCGGTGCTTTACGCGGGATGACGCCATGGATTTTAACCGACTTCAGGTCACCAAGAAGACAACACCCAATTTATCAGAATTTCTGGAACCGCAAAGGATTGATCAGTGAAACAGGTAAAAAAAAGAAAGCCTTTTATGTACTGAAAGATTTTTATGACCAGATGCAGGTTAAATATAAATAATAGATGAACAACCCTAATCTTTTGATTCACGAAAGGATATAGAATAAATAAAAGAACTAATTAGATGATAAAAGAAATAGAGAGCCTGTTTTCGTTAAGGAACAAGGTAGTAGTGGTTACTGGTGCTACAGGTGTTTTGGGTGAGGCTTTTGTAAATGGATTATGTGCCGCGGGTGCTACAATCGTTGTGATTGGAAGAAACGAAGAGGCTGCAAAGCAAAGGGTTGCTGATGTAACAAAAGCAGGTGGGAAAGCCATTTATATTATTGCTGATGTACTGAATGAACAGAACCTGCTCGATGCGAATGAAACCATTATCAAAGAATTTGGCCGCATAGATGCCCTGGTAAACGCTGCAGGTGGAAATGTGGCAGAAGCTGTGATCCAGCCTGGAAGTGATATTTTTGAACTTAATATTCCAGCACTGAAACAGGCATTTGACCTCAATTTATTTGGAACCATTTTACCTACGCAGATTTTTGGTAAAGAAATCGCAAAAAATGGGGGAAGTATTGTGAATATTTCATCTGTTTCTGCTAACCAGGCCATTACACGCGTATTGGGTTACTCGTTAGCCAAAACTTCAATAGATTGTTATACCAAATGGATGGCTGTAGAACTGGCCAACCGCTACCAGGATAAAATCAGGATCAACTCAATTGTTCCGGGCTTTTTTATCACCAACCAAAACAGGGCTTTGCTCACCAATCCAGATGGTAGCTTAACCGCAAGAGGGCAGGCTATTATTTATAAAACACCATTTAAACGTTTCGGTGCTCCTGAAGAGTTAATTGGTGCATTGGTGTATTTGCTAAGTGATGCCTCTAAATTTGTAAACGGCGAAAATATTAAAGTGGATGGTGGATTTACCGCATTCTCTGGTGTTTAAACATCAGTGTGATGCTCCAAATATTATCATATAAATCAGTGTAATCATATATAATGAAAAAATTAGAACAAACCTGGCGTTGGTATGGTCCAAATGATCCGGTTAGCTTACAAGACGTTAAACAGGCTGGCGCTACAGGCATTGTAACTGCATTGCATCATATTGCACATGGTGAAGTTTGGCCATTGGAAGATATTCAGGAAAGAAAAGCCATTATTGAAGCTGCAGGTTTAACCTGGTCGGTAGTAGAAAGTGTTCCTGTACACGAAGCGATTAAAACGCGCAGGGCAGATGCCGGGCAGTATATCGAAAATTATAAAACCTCTTTGCGTAACCTTTCGGCCTGCGGAATTAAGATCGTATGTTATAATTTTATGCCGGTTTTAGATTGGACACGTACGCAGCTGGACCTGGAAATGACCGATGGATCGAAAGCGCTTTATTTTAACTGGATCGATCTGGCCATTTTTGACCTTTACATTTTAAAAAGAGAAAGTGCAGAAGCAGATTATTCGAAATCTATTTTGGATCGTGCAGCAGCTAAATTTGCTACCTTATCAGAACAGGATTTGGTTGATCTTCGGATCAATGTATTAATGGGAATCCCTAACGAGAAAGAAATCGAACTGGAAACTCTGCGCAACAGTATTAATGAATACAAAGCCATTGGAACACAAGGCTTAAAAGAAAATCTCAAATTTTTCTTATCCGCTATTGCTGACGTTTGTACGGAGGAAGGTATTAAAATGACTATTCATCCTGACGATCCGCCTTATGCTATTTTAGGTTTGCCAAGGATAGCAAGTACACTGGAAGACTTTAATTACATCATTAAAGAAGTAGACCAGGCTTTTAACGGTGTTTGTTTCTGTACGGGTTCTTTGGGTGCAGGTATGGATAATAATGCATTAGAAATCTTCAATGCGGTTAAAGAGCGGGTGTATTTTGCGCATCTGCGTAACGTCAAGAAAGATGAAGATGGTAGTTTCTACGAAGCAGATCATTTAGGTGGTGATGTAAACATGTACGAAATCATGAAAGCCTTAACAGAAGAAAATGCACTGCGTGATAAATCAATTCCTTTCCGTCCGGATCATGGTCACCAGATGCTCGATGATCTGGCAAAAGAAACCAATCCGGGGTATTCGGCTATTGGCCGGTTAAGAGGTTTGGCCGAACTGAGGGGCTTAGAAATCGGGGTTACAGGGAATTATTAAACAAATTTCCTGGAGAAACACATTCGCGGATCTGTTCCCATTCGTTTTGTAATCCTGAGGGATAATTTATTGTATAAAAATGAATATTAGTGACAGAGGATTTTTTGTGCTATGTGCCGGCGAGGAATCGTCATTACGAGTAACCATCAGGTCAGTGGCCTAAAAAAAATAGCAATGACGTCCTGTACGCGATTTCTAACGTATTAGGTTTAAGATTTTGCATCCTGCAAAACTCATTGAGCTAAGATGTCTAAGGTGGTTGTAAAAATTAAAGATTATGCAGTTTAATTAACCACCTTAGACACCTAAAAACATCTAATTCATTAAGTAATTCACACCATATAAGCTTATATGATCCTTAAATGTCTTATATGGTCAAAAAAATAACACTAAAATCAGTTGTTTAAATAAACGTCATTACAAGGAGGCCTTTCAGCCGACAAAGCAATCTTACAACTATCGCTAGTAGCGAGCGCTTTAAGATTGCTTCGTGCCTCGCAATGACGATCTTTCTATTGGGGCTGTCTATGGTAACGTAGTCGAAGGATCTTTTTAGCGTTTAATTTACCACAGATGCGCACAGATAAACACAGATTTATTTGTGCGCATTTTTGCAATGGCTGCGCTTGTATACGCCTTTCGCCAACCGCCAAACAATACCGTTGATCCTTATTATCCATAAATACACCCCAATTGCCAAAATTTTAACTCACCTTTGCTTGTGGCTTGAAATTTGAGTCTCTTAAAATTATGGAAAATAGCAATAATCCCAAGAAGAAGATCTTAACGCCTTCTGTTGTGCATGACGATTTACCAGAGGTTAAAAAGCCTGAACATCTGAGGAAAGTACCGCTGGATCACGATAGTGGATTGCCGGAAAATCCTGAAAGAAATTATCACCACGAAGAATTAAAGAGTATAACCTCCAGTCATGACGAAATCAGGCATGCTGATGACGATATCTGGAACGGGGAAGACGCTTAAATTAAAATCTAATCTTTTTTAACTAACTTATTCCGGTCATTTAACCGGGAATACGGTGTTTAATGTTGTTTTTTGTGAGCAGAATTAAAATTTATTTAGCCTAAATTAAATTTTAATTGCTTCGCTCTTAATTACTTATTTGAATTGAGAAAAGTAGCTTCTAAATAGTTTAAAATATATTTTTACATATTAAATAGAACTTCTATATTTGCAGCTCATTAAAAAATGAGCCTCGGTAGCTCAGCTGGATAGAGCGTCGGTTTTCTAAACCGAGGGTCAGGGGTTCGAGTCCCTTCCGGGGTACATTTAAAGGCCTTTAGTTATGCTAAAGGCCCTTTTTATTTCTCATCTATCCCGAATTGTTTCGTATTTGGATATTATGCTTTATTCTCTTTCTCACAAGTAAAGCACCACCAGTATTCCCTATCCTCATCTTTTAAAAGGGATTCTGACTTTTGCTTACAAATTTTGCAAATACGCTCTAGCCGTTCATCTTCCAAAGCCAGATAACTACAGGAATAACAACCCCAATTTGTTAAGACATATGGTTCATCTTCGATAACCCATGTAAAGCTTTTAAAGCCACATTTAGGGCAGGTATATAAGGACATAATTACTAATAACAAATCATTTTAGGTTTAACTAAGTGCCGCGGATTGCTTATGGCTTACATTTACTCAACCATTCAGTAAAGTACCTATTTACCGTCTCATCAATATTGCTTCTGTCCACTCCATCAATATACCATTGTACTTCGTCACTTATTAAATCACTCTTGGCATAATACAGAAAGTAGAACTGTTGAAGTGATTTCTCATAATCAAGTTCAATGTAAAGATCTCTAAGCTCAGTAAGAACTTTTACTGATTCTAGCTTGCCATCAAGGCACATCTCAATAAGGTAATTGACATAATTCCATGCAGCTTGGAGTTTATCAGAGAAGTCCAAGCCTAATTCATTAAGTGCTTTTGTAGTCAAGGTTTGCATTTCGAAGTAATCGAATGGCTCAGCCATACCTGCAAGAATAACAAGATGTTCAGTATCATAGCCATTTACTAGCATTTCAACTGCCCAATCAGACCAAGTTTTGTCAAAGTCACGATCTAATGCTCTATAAGCTAAAACCTTTATGGTAGAATTTAATAACGGATGCATTCCCGATATATAAATTGTTTTAACACAGTTTCTTTTAACCTTATAAGGAGGAAAATCTTAAATTGGTGGTGTAGTTAGATAGGATACTTATCACTGCATTTGATAATCAACTTTGTTACATTTAAATAGCGTAACTGCTACAGTTATACGAAATTGGACAGTGCTTCCTTAAGATCGTTTAAGTCGTACTTCATGATCAATTCTGATTCACCGTACAATAATCTAAGTTCCATCTTTAAAGTTTGTAAATCTTGTTTAACGTTACCGCGCCTTATAACT
Source organism: Pedobacter sp. MR2016-19 (assembly GCF_014947265.1). Taxonomy (NCBI): domain Bacteria; kingdom Pseudomonadati; phylum Bacteroidota; class Sphingobacteriia; order Sphingobacteriales; family Sphingobacteriaceae; genus Pedobacter; species Pedobacter sp. MR2016-19. Next base: position 45,540 of record NZ_JADCNK010000020.1, on the reverse strand, counting down.
AAATCTAGCCTCATAACGTTGATTGTCTCATTTGGATAAATTGGTTCTCTGCACACCGACGAGATTTTAACACCACGATTTTGCCACAAAGTGTAATTCGTTGTGTTCTGAGATGACCAATTGTAGCTGACGTTTTCATGTGATCCTGTAAAATAAGCATTCAACTTGTAGGCTGTTTCGACGACTGAACCTTCGTTATAAATATCAATATCTAGTACAGCGGTGACCGTCGTAGCATCGGATTGAACTCTGATCTGATAGCCTTCAATCCCCAACTTTGCTTTTCTTTTCCTTCCATAACTCATTCGTACCTCATACTCCTCCATCGGGACTGAAATAAAGTTATATCTTTTGTAGTACCTATTATCTTTGCTTAAATGTGGTGCATCGTAGCTATAAGGAATCTTTACAATGTAGATGCTTTTCTTCATATCACCATCGATCCTAATTGGATAAATCGTCACATCTGCAATACGACGTTGTACGTACGAGCTTATAACTTGCTCAATCCACTCCTTAGTAAATTCATTACCATCTATGAAAGAAAATTCAGCAGCGACATGATTCACCTCTTTAATACCATAAACAATTATTCCACCATCTGAGTTAGCAAAGGATGCAACATCTTTTGATAGCTCCATTCGCTTTTTATCAATCTTCTCCAATGATCCAGCACTTTTAAAATCTAAGTAGATAGATTCCTCTACTTGGTTGTCAATCAGAGACTGGATATCTTCAATTGTATAATCATCCTTATCGTAGAAACTTCTCATACTATAAACTACTCTGTTCAATTAAAAAAATGATGTTAGCACCAGTTAGATTCAGGCCATATCTTGTAAGTTCGTCATCTACTTTTTGAGGTACTTGACCTTGGCCATGTCCTCCAACTTTGTTTCTAATGGTAGGGATTCCTGTTGTCAATAAGTTTTGTAGTGATGAGAACTGGTTTTGCGTGAATGATGGTATCAAGTTATTGGCAAAGCAAACGTTGATTAACTTACTCGCTGTATCAGTTTGGTTGAATGACCATCCTTTCTCAGCGCATATGATCTTCATCGTACTTTCAAAAGCCTTTAAGCAGTCAGTTAAACATTCTTTATTTCTACCATGCCTGTAATGCTCGTGTGCTTTTAAGTACTCCTCGTTGGCTCCTATAAACTTATCGTCCCATAATAAGGTTAATACAGGTTTAGTGATTTCAGAATGGATGTAAGTTGAGTCCACTCTTATTATTTCACCAGACTCGAACTGATACCCAACTCCGTGTTCTTTAAGGCGAGCATTTAGCTCTTCAACGGCTTCATCAGGCGTTAGCTTGATATCAGTCGTTTGAGTGTAGTCAGCTAGGTCTTTACCTATAACCTTGGTAATGTATTTAAAGCAAAACTCAATGATGTCTAAGACATTATCTACCTCCTTCGAATAGAGTAATTGACTTTTAAGTTGTTCTTTACCATTACGGGAGTATCCAGTATTATTAACGCCCAATTCAAATACACCATACTCTCTACATATGATTTCGTGAATTATCGCAAAACCTTTCTCTGGCTTATTACTACTACCATACCCTCCCTTATCCGTTCCGAATGCATCGTCGATGATAAGTGAAGCCTGAACTCTCAATCCACTTGGTAAATTATCATAAGTGAACACTTCAGGTACTTCACCTCTCAGTTCTTTCTGTCTCTTAGAATAAAGTTTGAATACAGGCATAGTATCTTAAATAGTTTAATGTCGTCTTGGTGCGGATCTTGTATGAGGCTTAACATATGTACCATCTTTACGAGTGTAACCTTTTACATGTACAGTTCCACCTGATGATCCAGTGGATTTTGTTGTTGATCTTGGAGTCGCAGATGGAGTATATGTTGGGTATGTTTTAAACAACCTACCGTACCTATAATCTGAAGTTGGTACACCGCTATACGTATAACCGTAGTCGGTCGTAAAAGATAATTGAGCGAGTTGCTTCTTTGTCAGCTTCTTTAGCGGCTTCCAAGTTACAATATAAGGGCTGTAACCGTTTGCTAAACCGTAGCGGGTTGCTGTTCTCGATGATTTGCCACTACTAAGAAATGCTTTCCCTGCTTCAATGGATGCCACCTTTTCGAAGCCATCAGTAGTTGAGTAGATTGGCGTTTCAATATCAGAAACAGTAAGATAGTAATTAATGGTGCAGCCTGATAGTATTAGTATCGCAACTAATAAAGAAAAGATGTATTGTTTCATTGAGCGTTTAATTTAATAGAGAGATTTAGTAAAGCAAAGATAATAGAATGAATGATGAATGCAAATAGGTTTAATTAATAGCTATAAATGTGGTTGCACCCTTGCTATTGTTAATATTCCTTGCAACTTTTCAACATTATTACCGCAAATACAAGTACGCTAATTATTATTAGTAAATTTGACTTATAAACAGAAAAGGAGCATATCTCTATGCTCCTCTATTAAGTTTTGGAGAAATGTTATTCACGCAAGAGCAACAGTATCCGAGTAAAAGTTAAATCGCAAGTTTAACTGTAATCAAGAACCTCGAAGCTGACACTTCGGGGTTTATTTATTTAACTATAACACAAATTTATGTTATTATAAATCACATAACAACTTTGTAGGCACATAAATTAATCAACAGGTTTATTAACACAAATGTTGATCATTTAATAATTATCGTGGATGACTAATTACAAAAAACTAGCGATGGCAATAATATGTTCAGAGGACTTTGAACTTTTCAAAGTCCGGTTTTTTATGAAAATAATTGTTTGCTATAGGCCTTTTTCAAAGTATTCCAGCTAATAGTCAGCCCGATAAAGGGGAAGAGGAGATTCGTTTAGAACACTCCTTGCAACTTTAATCCAAAACGTCATTTCAGCTTTTACTTCATTTTAGATGAATTGTCGGATTATACAACGCCCAGTTTTGTATGGTTAAATCTAAACAATTTATACCTGCTTGAATATGCGTTTGTTAGTTAAAAGCCTGACGAAATTCCAGCGGCGATGAATTCGTTTTCTTTTTGAAAAGCGTACTAAAAGATTGCGGGTGCTCAAAGCCCAGGGTATAGGCAATCTCGCTGACCGAGAGGCTGGTCGTGGAAAGTTTTTCCTTCGCTTTCGCGATCAGTTTTTCATGGATATGCTGCTGTGTGTTTTGCCCGGTATGAACCCGGAGCAGGTCACTCAGGTAATTCGGCGACAGGTTCATTTGCCCGGCAATAAATTGTACCGTGAGCAAAACCTGTACGTCGTTGTTAAAATAGTCATCGATTAACTGCTCGAACCTGGTTAGCAGTGCTGAATTATTATTCTTACGGGTCAAAAACTGCCTTTCATAAAAACGGTTGGAGTATTTTAACAGACTCTCGATCTGCGTGAGAATAATCTCCTGGGTATATTTATCGATATGCTGGCACTCCTTATCAATTTTATGCAGGATAGTGATGAGGTCATCTTCTTCTTCGGCAGATAGATGCAGCGCTTCGTTAACCGCATAATCGAAAAAACCGTAGTGGTTAATCGTATGGGCCAGGGGATGCTGTAACAGGAAGTCAGGGTGAAAAATCAGGAGGTAACCAGACCCGCATTCCATATTTTGCAGGTCCAGTTGTTGTACCTGATTAGGTGCAGTAAAACTCAATACTCCTTTATCGTAATCGTAATGTTGCTGTCCGTACCTGATTTTGCCTTTGGCTTCACGTTTGAGCGCCACGCAATAGAAGCGGTTAACGAAACCTTTCCAGATCTCGTCTTCCAAAAAGACACTTTCCGCCAGATTGATCACGCTCACCAGCGGGTGGCGGGGTTCTGGTAAGGACAGCAAACGGTGAAATTCTGATAGTGAGTTAATGGAGTTCATAAAACAAATTTAATCAATTAAGCCCATACTGAACTCATCATAAGGAGCGCCGGTATCCGTACCCAAAGGCACGATGTTTTCCAGTTGCGCCAGATCAGCCTCTGTTAATACAATAGTTGTAGCCGCAATGTTTTGCTCCAGGTATTTCCGGCGTTTGGTTCCCGGGATCGGAAGGATGCCCTTGCTCATGATCCAGGCCAATGCGAGTTGTGACGGAGTAACCTGCTTAGCTTCAGCCATTGCCTCGATGGCTTTCACCAACTCAATATTTTTGTCGAACTGTGCACCTTGGAAACGCGGAATTGCCCTGCGGAAATCGTTTTCTGGTAGGTCATTTATACTTTTGATCTGTCCGGATAAGAATCCACGACCAAGTGGTGAGTAGGCTACAAAACCAATGCCCAGTTCCTGTAAGGTTGCCAGAACGCCACGTTCTTCCACTGTCCGCTCAAACAAAGAGTACTCGCTCTGTACGGCAGTGATCGGGTGCACGGCATGCGCCCGTTTAACCGTTTCGGATGAAACTTCAGACAAACCGATATAACCCACTTTTCCTTCTTTAACCAGCTCGGACATCGCCTCAACCGTTTCCTCGATCGGTGTGCTTTTATCCAGGCGGTGCAGGTAATACAGATCTATGTAATCTGTATTCAGATTTTTGAGCGAACGCTCCAAAGATTTCTTTACATATTCTTTCTTGCCATTGATTGCCCAGGTTACCTTATTGTTATCATTGATTTCCCAACCAAATTTGCTCGCTAAAACATACTGATTACGTTTGCCACTGATCGCTTTGGCGATTAACTGTTCATTTTTCAACGGTCCGTACAGATCAGCAGTATCCAATAGATTACCGCCTAATTCGAGCGAACGGTGAATCGTCGCAATCGCTTCCTGCTCATCAGCAGGCCCGTACATATGCGCATCTTCAAAACCTGTCATACCCATGCAGCCAAGGCCAATTGTGGGCACAACCAGACCCTGGCTGCCCAATGCTATTTTTTTAATTTCCATGATCCAAAGGTCGGCAAGCCAAATTATAAGCATGTATGCAAACCCCTGAAGCTTGTAAGCAAATCAAGGAACGATTTTTTAATGTCTATACGTTTCGATTTATGAGAGACTTAGCAATTAACTCTTATTTTTGCAGTTCATATCGGCTATATGGCTTCACTAAAAAATGGATAAAAAAATTTCTAAGCGTTCACAGATTGCGGTGGTCTCCACTTTTTCTGATCTTTTGGATACAGATTTTAAAGATGATGTAAATGCAGTTTACTGGCATAGAGACCTGTTGGGCGATTTTAAGGAAATTGTGTGCAAACTTGAATTGAAAGCGGACCTGACAGAAATATCCATGGAAGATCTCCAGGCACTTGAGCTTTCAGAAAAAGGAAGTATGGCCAGGGCGGTTATCCAGACCGATTTTCAGTTGTTGGCAGATTCCGGAGCATCACCCTCCCTTAATTTAATTAAAGGTTACGAGCGGGATAAGGAGTTTGATTTCATTTCAACAGATGTATATTCTTTTCATGTAGACCGATCGCCCATTGGCACAGATACATTTTTATGTACTTACTATGGTGCTGCCAGTGAAATTTTACCCAATCATCAGGCTGAGCAAAAAGTACAGGTGCCGGAAATCCGGCAGAAGCTCAGGGAATTGCATGATGGTCCGGAGGAAGAATTTGAAATCTTTTTGACGGAACATTATTTTGATCTGCATTATCAGGTTAAACCGGGTGGAGTACCTGTAAACCTGGGATTGGGCCATTTGTGGAGACTTGCCGTAGATCATCCTGAGAAACATTGTTTACCCTGCATCCATAGGGCACCAATAGAAAATGATGGGGAGTATAGATTGTTGCTCATTTGCTAAATTAGCCAGGCTAAGTTTTTAAGCAGATAGAATGTTATGGTTTTCTGTTTTTCTCAGGTGCTAATGACATCGGTAAATATGTGTTATGGCTTTTTCATCAATATAATTCAAATATATTTGCGATATGTTTAATAACGGCATCTTTTTGCCTATCATCATAATTGCTGGTATTGCTTATAGTACCCTGGCAAAAAAACTGACTGTTCCGGCTGCGTTGACAGGAGGTATGCTGGCCTGTCTTATTTATATTGCTGCTGGTTATACAGGCGTTGCGATGATGAGCCTGTTTTTTATCATGGGTTCTGCAGCCACTTCCTGGCAGAAGCATAAAAAGCAACCTTTTGCCACAAGTGCGGAAACTAAAAATGGCCGTAGTGCGTTGCAGGTTTTGGCCAATGCCGGGGCTGCTGGTATTGTGGCTATAGTGATTTTATTTTATCCCTCGCTTACTTATTTAATGCTTCCGGCAATGGCGGCTGCTTTTGCTTCAGCTACTGCAGATACGCTGTCATCAGAGCTGGGGATGGTTTATGGAAAACGGTTTTTTAATATTATTTCTTTCCGGCCCGACCGCTGCGGGATGGATGGTGTGATCAGTCTGGAAGGAACGGTGATCGGTATTGGCGGTAGCTGTATTATTGCTGCAATTTATGCGCTGGGAAACGGATGGAATATTAACTTTTACTTTATCGTTATTGCTGGTACGGTAGGAAACCTGACGGATTCTATTTTGGGTGCTGTATTGGAGCGCAAAGGCAGAATCGGCAATGATATGGTTAATTTTTTGAATACATTAACAGCCGTGCTGGTGGTGTTGATGTTGGAAATTGTTTTTATAATTGTTCTAAATATTTAGACAAAATGTGAGCTAATTGCAGATTATGCTATCAATTACTATTAATAATTTCAATGGTGAAAATCGTACTCACCTTTAATATCAGGCCGATTATACCTTACTGCCTTAATTTTTGAAATCATCTTTTTGTATTAACAAAAAATATTTTTTGCCAATTTATAATAAGTTTTTTCGCGATATTTATGTTATTGTTTATTCCATAAGATCATGAAAAAAATCATTTTTGTTTTACTGCTGGCAGCCTGTGGATTTTCAGGTTACGGGCAAACTTATCAGCGTATCACCAGTAAGAATAAAACCTATCTGGAAACATTGAAAGGAGTGAGTTACACCTATAAACAGGGTATTGTAACCCTGAAGAATAATGGCAACTATGCTTTAGGAACTGTGAGTGTTGTGGCCTCATCGAAAGTTGACAGTACCCTATTTGGGATTGCTTTGTTTGAGGATGGAATTGAAAAAGGGGAGACTGTTAAAGCTGATGTTTATTTTACCACCGGCATGGGTAAAAAGGAACATGAGGTGCCTTTAAAGCAGGTTGATCAGAAGAACCTGGTACTGTCTTTTGATAAGGCAACCCGGGCTGTAAAATAATCGTTTGCGGTATTGTTTTTTTTAATTGTTGATTTTAACTTACAGGTTAGTGCATTGGTGGCAGTTTAGCAAAATAAGCCTGATTGCCCTGGAAAATAGCCTGCATCTGTATTGATATTATTGAGAATCAATTTTCCATAACATGTTATGAATATTTAACACTGGCTTAATAATCGATATTTAGATTTGCGCTATAAATATTTGGTTAGTATTTATAAGTTTAGGTTAGTTGATAAGAAAAGCCCGGATGGATATCCGGGCTTTTTATATTTTAAGCATCATTTCGATACATTTTCATTGAACTAATCTATTTTATCAGGACTGGTCAATCCTTAATAATACTTAAGAACTGATTGATGTAGTTTATTTCACACCGGTTACCATATAAATACTCTGACCAACAGCACCTTCATAACCAAATACCAATTTATATTCGTAAAATTTTTCGATTTCGCTTTTAAAAGAATCAAAAGAAGGCGTTTCTTTTGATGCATATTTAGGATCCCATTGAAATTTACTTCCAATTTTTAAAGTAGCTTTATTACCGTTATTCTCATGGTTGATGATTAATTGGGTAGGGGTGATGATGTTTTCCATATGTCAAATTTAATAATCTTATCTATTTAAATTAACGCCTAGTCAGTAGAATTATTTCCAGACCAATGTAACAATTAGGAAACCGTATCGGGCGCATATCGCGTTAAGTCAATAGGAAAATAGAAAAATGATGGTCTTCAATTTGCCAGATCACCTTAGCATTTATATAAAATGATATAAAAATACTACGTCACCCACATATGCTGGCTTTGGCTGGTCTTTAATCACAAGAGTAGCCTGAATGGTAACTTTTGTTATTCCCCTCAAATTGCTGATAGAAATTAATTTAGCTTTTAACTGCACCTCGCTATCCACTAAAACGGCCTGGCCAAATTTAAAGCGTTCAATGCCATAATTAATTTCCATTTTAATATTACGTACATCTGCAATCTGCTTCCATAAATAAGGAATTAACGACAAGGTTAAATATCCATGCGCAATTGTTGCCTTAAAAGGTCCTTCATTTTTAGCTTTCTCCGGATCGGTGTGTATCCATTGATGATCCAGGGTTGCATCAGCAAATTTATTGATCTGTGCCTGGTCTATAGTATGCCATTGCGAAACACCCAGTTCTTTACCCAGATGCGATTCATACTCTTCAAAATTATTGATCACCAACATATATTCTGTTTATAGGATTAGTACTGTTTACAACTCCTTAGGGATAACAATCCTTAAGGTATTATGGTTTCATTCACTCTTTTGCATCCAATTATAATCATAATAACCGTGTTTATGACGATATACGGATAAAAATTTTAAATGGATTGTTCTGCTGATTTTACTCTGATCAGTGCAGCTTGTTTATAATCAGTAAGATATAGGTTATAAGGCGATTTTGAGAATTTATATATTGTTACTGAAATTTACTGTCCGCTTGCGTACAGTCTTGTTCGTTTCTGAACAGTAATTATATTTTATTCGCCTTCTCCTCGTTTTAAACCGCATATTTATATTTGGCATAAGAATGGAGTTGTTTGCCGAAATATAAGTCTATGTTCAGATTAAACTTGAAAATTGCTTTTAGAAATCTGATTAAAAACAGATCATATACCTTGATTAACATACTTGGTCTGTCTATCGGGATGACAAGTTGCATTTTGATCTTCATATTTATCAGGTTTCAACTGAGTTATGATACAAACTTTAAAAATGCAGATCGGATATATAGGTTTGTAACCGATTGGAAATACAATAATTTTGATGATTATTCTGCAGGTGTACCCATACCGTTTGCTCCGGCTGCTAAACAAGAGTTAGAAGGAATAGAGAAAATTGCAAGAATTTCGCGCAATAGCGGTGTGGTAATGGTTAAGAATAATGATGGCACTGAACGTTTTAAAGCCGTTCGTGAAGTATACTTTACTGAATCTGATCTGTTTGATATATTAGCGGTAAAATGGCTTTTTGGTCAGGCCGGACAATCGCTTTCCCGGCCAAATACTGTAGTGCTATCCGAAAAAACTGCCAGAACCCTTTTTGGTTCTGCCCAGCTTGCTATTGATAAAAGTTTTACTTTCTGGAATTCTATCCCCCTAACTGTTGTTGGTGTATTTGCTGATTTACCCGAAAGTACCAGTGTTCCAATGGATATTATGATCAGTTTTCCAACTTTTTCCGGAAGTAAAAACCAGGATTGGGATTCGGTAAATTCATATGATGAGTGTTTTGTGCTCCTGAAAAAAGGCGCTTCTATGCCATTATTAGAACAGTCGTTAGAAAGGTTAAATAATAAATATTTAAAACAGAAAAAATTACCAGGCAATCAAAAGAGTCGCTTACAGCCTTTAGCTGATGTGCATTTTAGTGAACGTTACAATAATTTTGCTGGTACCGCTATTACGAAAAAAGAAGTGTATAGTTTGGCCATTATCGGACTCTTTTTAATGGTCACAGCATGTATCAACTTTATTAATCTGGCCACCGCTCAGTCAGTAAACCGTTCGAAAGAGGTAGGCGTACGCAAAGTGATGGGAGCAATGCGTAAGCAGCTTGTGCTTCAATTTTTAGTGGAAACTGCTGCAATTGCTACTGTTTCTATGCTTTTGGCTTGTATATTTTCAGAGTTATTATTACCTCAGTTGGCCAGCCTTTTTAAAGGGCAGATCAATCTTTCTCTTTTTGCAAGCCCTATAATTCTTGTTTTTCTGTTTTTTATGGTGCTAACTGTAAGCTTTCTTGCAGGATTTTATCCGGCAATGATTATTTCAGGTTTTAGTCCTGCTTTAGCCATTAAGAATAAAGTGCGCATCAAGTCAGGGAATTTTAACCTTCGCATGGTGCTGATTGTGATGCAGTTCACCATTACTATTGTGCTGATAATTGCTACGGTTGTAGTAGTGAGGCAAATGCAATATGTAAGGGAAAAACCCCTTGGTTTTAAAAAGGATGCGATTGTACTAATCAATTTTCCCGGAGATAGTGCCAGCCTAACCAAACAGCAAATGTTCAGAGAAAAACTGTTGCACATACCTGGTGTGGAAATGCAGAGTTATTTTATACGGCCACCACTTTCGGGTATGATGAATACTACCAATTTTTATGTAGATGGCCGCGAGAATAAAGACTTTGAAGTGCGGCTTTCTATAAGCGATGAACACTATTTTGATCTGTTTGGACTTCAGTTTGTGGCAGGTAAGGTTTACGGGAAAAGTGATACGGCAAATGCTTATATCGCCAACGAGACCTTTGTCAAAAAAATAGGAATTTCGAATGCTCAGCTAGCGCTGGGAAAAGTAATTTCGCAAAATGGAAGAACAGGGCCAATTGTTGGGGTAGTAAAAGATTTTAATGATCAGTCGCTTCAGGAGAAAATTTCGCCTATGGTTTTCTATCAGGAGAAAAAGCACTATTATAATATGGCTGTCAAGCTTAATCGTAAACAGCTTATTGAAGCGATGAGAAACATCGAAACCATGTGGAAAAGCAGTTTTCCAAATGAGGTGTATTCAGCAAAATTTATTGATGACGATATTAACGGATATTATGAGTCGGAACGGATTACGGGCCTTTTATTTAAGATTTTTGCCGTTGTAATTATGTTTATTTCTTTTATCGGCCTTTTTGGATTAATATCTTTTGTTGCCACACAACGTACACGCGAAATGGCTATCAGAAAAGTTTTAGGTGCTACCACTGTCGAACTCATAAAAATGCTCAATGGATCTTTTGTTAAAATGGTTTTTATAGCAAACCTCGTGGCTTGGCCCTTAGCTTATATTTTAGCAAATAAATGGCTATCTGGGTTTGCTTATCGCACTGCTCTCGGTTTATGGCCATTCTTATTAGCGATGATTGGATCAATGCTGTTAACAATGGTTACAGTAAGTTTTAGATCGTACCGTGCAGCTAAAGCTAACGCTGTAGATGCACTTAAATACGAATAATCTTTAAATTATTTCAATTGTATAACCCAAAATACTCAAGTGTTTTAAGCACTACCATATCTACGTGTGTTACGCTGAGTGCATTGAATGTGTCACCCTGAGCGTTAATTATTGTATAAAAATCAATATAAATTAAATAAGAATTTAAAGGAATTAAATCAACCTCGGATTATCGTCAGCAATGACAACCTTTCTTAAGAGATCTGTCAATTGTAGCGGAATCTAAGGGTCCATCTCTGCGTAAATCTGCTAATCCGTTGGCGACATACGTTATAGTTTTCTGATAGATCAAAAAAAGGCCGGAAACTGTAAGCATTCCATACCACCTCTCAGCATTAAAAAAACTTTTCGCCTTACGCTAAACGCTTATCTACCTTTGTCTTAAATATCATCTAAATATTTTATTTGATATATATAAATTAAAATTTAGATTTGTCTAAAATTATATTTAGATAAATCATTTTTGTATTTATGAAATCTCCATTATTATATTGCTTCTGTTTTTTTATATCACTAAATGCCATTGCCCAAAAGGTTACAGTTAAGGGATTCGTGACTTCTCAGCATGTACCTGTAGAAAACATCACTATTAAAATTTTAGGTACGAACCAATTAACAAAATCGGGTAGTTCAGGTAGCTATCAATTCAGCGGAATCGCTTCTGGAAATTGCGATCTGGTTTTTTCAGGCATCGGTTATCAGTCAAAAAGAATTAGAATAACATTAAAAGGAGATACCACTTTGGTTAATGCCGACTTATTAAGTTTAGCATCAGATCTAAACGACGTGGTAATTACGGGGGTAAACCGCGCAACACAATTACGGAAAAGTCCTGTGCCTATTGCCGTACTTTCTAAAAAAACAATGGATCAAAATGTAAATACGAACCTGATAGAAGCTATTGTTAAAGGCGTGCCTGGAATTACAGCCGTTACCACTGGCCCAAATGTTTCTAAGCCTTTTATAAGGGGATTAGGTTATAATCGTGTGTTAACATTGTATGACGGTTTAAGGCAGGAGGGGCAGCAATGGGGCGATGAACATGGAATTGAGGTAGATGAATATGGCATTACACGTGCTGAAGTTGTAAAAGGTCCGGCTAGCCTAACCTATGGTTCCGATGCATTGGCTGGAGTAATTAATATGATTCCTTATACGCCGAATTTTGAAGATGGAAAGTTGAAAGGCGATTTTACTGCAAATTACCAAAGCAATAATGGGATGATCGGATCATCGCTCGGACTGGCCTACATTAAAAAAGATTGGAAATATACCTTTAGGGCGACCGGGAAAACAGCACATAACTACCAAAATAAAATTGATGGGCTGGTTTATGGAACAGCTTTTAGAGAATACAATTTATCGGCAAGCGCCAGGGTCGATAAAGCCTGGGGCTTTTCTAAAACAGCCATCACCTATTATGATAATTTGATGGAAATTCCTGATGGCAGCAGAGATTCTTTATCGAGACGATTTACCAGACAGGTTTTGGATGATGGAGATGATATTAAAAACAGGCCTGTTGTGCCTGAAAGTGAATTGAATACCTATTCCATTAATCCCTTGCATCAACACATTCAACATTACCGTTTTTATAACACCAGTCAGTTTAAATTTGGAACGAGTGATTTAAATGTATTGATTGGCGGACAGCAAAGCGTGAGGAGAGAGTATAACCACCCTACATTACCAGGTCAGGCCGGGCTTTATGTGGTGTTAAATACTTTTAATTACGATCTCAAATACAATCTGCCTGATTTTGCCGGAATCGAAAGTACCATCGGGGTAAATGGCATGTACCAGGGAAACAGGAGCAAGGCCGCTACCGATTTTCCCATTCCCGATTATGATCTTTTCGATATAGGAGCTTTTTATTTCGCAAAGAAATCGATGGGCAAGGTAGATGTTTCCGGCGGAATCAGAATCGATAGAAGGAATATCAATTGGGGCGATTTTTATGTAGGTACCAATGCACAAACCGGTTTCGGCGAGCAGGTAAGCGCAAACAACCCTACCGGGAAATTACAGTTTCCATCTTTTAATAAAAACTATTATGGCTTATCAGGAAGCCTGGGTCTAACGTATAATATTTCAGAAAAGTTTTTGATTAAAGCCAATATTGCGAGAGGGTATCGGGCTCCAAATATTACAGAAATCGGTTCGAACGGCTTAGATCCAGGCGCACATATCGTGTACCTGGGCAACAGGACCTTTAAACCAGAATTTAACCTTCAGGAAGATATTGGCATTATTGCTTACTTAAAAGATGCTGAAATAAGTGTTGAACTGTTTAATAACAATATTCAGAACTACATTTATCAATCGCGCTTAACTGATGCCAGCGGAAATCCGGTGGTTATAGTTCCCGGAAACCTAACTTATCAGTACCAACAATCAAAAGCCAGGTTATATGGTGCAGAAATTTCGATAAATCTACATCCTGCAAATTTAAAATGGCTAAGTTTCAATAATAGTCTCGCTTATGTAGTCGGGTTGAACCAGAATCAGGAACTCTTAGATAAACATGGTAGAGACGCGAAATATTTGCCTTTTATTCCGCCATTACAAGTGAGGACAGAGATCAAAGCAACAGCGCAAAAGCCTTTAGGTATTTTTGACAAACCTTATATTAAAATTGATGCTGCTTTTTTCGCTGATCAGGATAAATTTTATGCGCTTGATAATACGGAAAGCTTTACCTCAGGTTATACTTTAATCAACGGTGGAATAGGATCAACACTAAAAACTAAAAAAGGAAAAACCTTATTCGATATTTTTCTTCAGGCCGATAATATTTTTAATATCGCCTACCAATCAAATCTAAACAGATTGAAGTATTTCGAATATTATAACCGCTCGCCCAATGGCCGGTCAGGGATTTACAATATGGGCAGGAACCTGAGTTTTAAAGTTATAATACCAATTTAAGAATAGAGGACAAGATGGATGATGTAATATGTAAGAGGGGAGATGGATGATGTAAGAGGGAATGACTATAAGGTGAACTTGCCCATTATCCATCTTACATGGTTACATCTTCCATTTTCCTTGGGTTCATTAAACCTTTTTTCACTCAACCATTCCATCTTATGGACTTATGGACTTATGGACTTATGGACTTATGGACTATGAACTAGCGATTATGCTCCATTTTTCCTACTTTTACTTCATCCATCTTACATGATAACATTTTACATCTAATGGAACCATCTTTAAGCGAACAGCGTTTAACTTTTTTAAGGCAATCAATTGGCAAGGTAATTACCAATTCGCCTTCAAATTTTATGAACTGGCTGGCCCCGGTTTTAATTAAAGCAGATCATGGCATATTGATTTGCCAGTATACCATCCGTAAAGAAATGACCAATCCTTATCAAATTTTGCATGGCGGTGTAACAGCAGGTATTATTGATGATTTAATTGGAGCAACTGTTTTTACGATGGGATTAAATGAACGATACACCACCGTAAATAATTATATCGATTATTTTGCTACGGCCAGCGAAGGCGACGAAGTTGTTGCAGAAACCTCGATTGTAAAAAGAGGCCGCACGATATTAAATCTGCAGTGCGAAATATTTTTACCCTCAAAAAAGCGTTTAATAGCTAAAGGCTATTCCAACATGTTAAACATAGGTTAAGTCTTTTCTGTTAGCTTAAGAATTAATTGTTAATTCCTTTAAATTAACGAAACATTCTCGTTTATAATTTGTTGTACATTAACCAAAAATATAATGAGCCATGTTAGAAAATTATTCCACCCTGCAATTCAATGTGAGAGGCAAAATTTTTAAGGGATTTTGCATGCGTATTCAAGATGATTTTCACGAAACCTATGCCGTTGTTTTAGATGGCTATCATTCTTTCTGTATCTGGTTAGATAATAAAACAGAAAAATGGTGTGCTTCGAAAAATATAGCAATTGATCCTGATGCTATTGATGAGATCATCAATAGGATTTCCATTCCGGTTTCGTAGTTTATGCACATCTGATATAATGCTCATAAAAAAAAATCTCCATTTGGCTTTTCTCAAATGGAGATTTTTTATGCTTTTATTTTAATCCAGGCCAAAAGAGGTAAGCCATGCTTATCGCAGTAATTACGCCAACTAAATCGGCCAATAACATCGAACCAATTGCATAACGGGTATTTCTGATGCCAACAGCACCAAAATAAACAGCTACTACATAAAAAGTGGTATCTGATGCACCCTGAAACACCCCTGATAATCTGCTTGCAAAAGAATCTGGTCCGTTGGCAATCATGGTACTCACCATCATGCCCCTGGCTGCTCCGCCACTCAAAGGCCTGATCAAAGCTGTAGGTAGCGCATCAACGAAACGGGTATCTGCGCCTAAAAAGATGAAAGCATGTTTAATTCCGTTCATGATTACATCAAAAGTTCCGCTAGTCCTCAACATACATACGGCAACTAAAATCCCCACTAAATAGGGGATAATTTTGATGGCCGTTTCAAATCCGCCTTTTGCGCCTTCAACAAAAGAATCAAAAATGTCTATTTTCTTGTATAACGCACCAATAACGATGAGTAAAAAGATCAGTAAAATAAGTCCACCACTTAGCAGGCCAGAGAAAGAAGTAACACTTGTTGCATTTAAACGGCTCACATACCACACTATGGCTGCAATTACTGCTGAAATTCCTAAAACCCATGTTAAAATAGCAGGTTGTAAAAGATTGATTTTCTGCTTGAAAGAAACAATTAGCATTGCTGCCATGGTACCTACAAAGGTTACAATCATACAGGGAATAAAAATATCGGTAGGATCCTGCGCATTTTGGGTTGAGCGGATGGCAATTACACTTACAGGGATCAAACACAAACCTGCGGCGTGCAGACATAAAAACATAATCTGCGAATTACTGGCAACATCTTTATTCGGATTCAACTCCTGCAAACTTTCCATGGCTTTAATACCGAAAGGGGTGGCTGCATTATCTAAACCTAATAAGTTTGCTGAAAAGTTCATGATCATGTGGCCCATAGAAGGGTGACCTTTTGGCACTTCAGGAAAAAGCTTTGAAAAAAATGGGCTGATCATCCTTGATAATAAACGGATACCACCTGCTTTTTCTGCAATAGCCATAAAGCCCATAAACAAAGCCAAAGTGCCTACCAACTCAATACAAAGTTTTACAGCAATGGAACAGGTTTGAATAATTCCGTCCAATTTAAGCGGATTTGCCGGATCATCGGACTTTCCGATTACCATCCAGTTAAAAATATCGCTTTGCCCAAAGAAAAAGCATTTAATACAAGCTACAACAATAGCTACAATAATAAATGCCGACCAAATCCTGCTTAATGCCATTAGGGTTGTGTAGTTTTATTTGAAGTGGTTAAAATACCGCTTTTAAGCGAAAGTTCATAGTGGAGAAGTCCGGAGTCGGTAGTCTTTAGTCCGAAGTCAGATTCTGCATACTAAATAATGGTTTATGGTCGATAGTCAAATGGTTGATAGACTGCTTATTCAGCATATATCAACCCAATATAAAAAGTCCATGGTCAGTTTTATATACTCCTAACCATGGACTTCTGACTCCGGACTTCCGACTTCGGACTAACTACGGTTTATCATCCGTTAATTCAAAACCCCAGGTTTTTCCTTTTTCGGTAGCAGGAATTCCACTTGTCATCCAGGCCGGAGCTTTCGCACCTTTTAAATAATAGTCGAAAAATTGTTGTTCTCGGATTTGAATATCCTTGCGGTTCTGGCGTTGAACCAGGTTGTGCGCTTCACCATTATAGTTTAACATCCACACAGGTTTACCTAAACGGCGCAGGCCTGTAAACATTTCGATCCCTTGATACCAGGGCACAGCACCATCTGCATCATTAGCCATGATTACCACAGGTGTATTAACTTTCGGAAGCATAAATAGTGGAGAGTTCTCAATATATAATTCAGGTTTTTCCCAAAGTGTTGCACCGATACGGCTTTGTGTTTTCTCGTACTGGAACTGACGGTTCATACCGGTTTCCCAACGGATACCACCATAAGCCGAAGTCATATTCACCACAGGTGCACCAGCCCAGGCTGCTGCATACATGTTATTTTGCGTAATGAGATAGGCTACCTGATAACCACCCCAGCTTTGACCCTGGATGCCGATTTTACTACCATCAACCCAGCTGTTTTTCTTCAGACTTTCCACACCTGAATTGATGAATTCAACTGCTGATTTACCTGGATGACCAGTTTCATAACTAATATCGGGTGCGAAAACTAAATATCCGTTACTCACGAAATAAGAAATATTTAAGCGGGATGGAGTAGGGGCCGGCGCTTGATAAGTATATAAACCATCCGTTAATTTTTCGTAGAAATAAGCAATCATCGGATACTTCTTATTTGGATCGAAATTTTCCGGTTTGTACAAAATACCTTCGGCTTTATAACCCTTTGGCGTAGTCCACTTAACCAGCTCAGCCGTGCCCCAATTGTAGTCTTTTTGTTGAGGGTTGGTATTGCTTAATTTGGTTTCCGTTTTGAAATCGGTGGTGATGTAAACATTTGGCGATTCTACATAACTGGCTTTATCGTAAATGTAAATATCAGCATCTTTTGCTTTTATCAGGTTCGAGTATTTAAATTTAGCCATTACAACCAGTTCAGGCGCTTTAGCTGAACCTACACTGCTGCGGTAAAAACCATTCTCTTTAGTCAAATGGTTAAAGCCATCTAGCCAGACCGTTTCGTTCGCTTTTACAAATTTGCTGTCTGCATTGCGTTCAAACCTGTTATCCTGTTGTACTCTTTCGTAACGGAAGGTAAGGTTGTTTGCTCTTCCAAAACCGGCAGTAATGTTTTTTGGCGCCGTTTTTCCATCTGGAGAGAACGACCAGATATCGTATTTATCGTAAATTAATAAGGCCTTATCGCCTTCAGTCCAGGTGGCTAAGCCATAAGCAGATGGTAAATCGGGTACATCATTTTCTTCATTGACAAATTTTTCTGTTAATCCGGTTGTTAGTACAGTTAATTTGCCTGTGCTTATGTTATAAGTATTCCAGCTACCTGCTTTTCTATCAAAATATAAAACGTAGTTTCCGCCAGGAGAAGCCATGGCATATCCGCTTAAATTATCAATGATTTTCTTTTTCTGACCATTTTTAGTGTCAACTAAAAAGTAATCTTTTGTGGTAGAACCGCTCCATTGCGATTCGATCCTACGGCCATAGTCTGTAGATGCTAAAACCACATTGGCATCACCTTCCGCAACCATATTGGCATCAGGTAGTTTTAGATCTGTTATTGGAATTACTTTAGGATCGCTGCTGTAAACATCAATAACGGATAAATAGCTTTTTTTGCTGTCCCTGTCCGCATTTTTAAGCTGCATCGGCTGTAGATAATCGTCTTTGTAGTTCCAAACATCAACTTTGGCCACTTCGAAATCTACGATTGTAGTATCTTTTGGCTTTTTAATAGGGGAGATGCCAAAAAACAATTTCTTGCCGTCTTTACTAAAAGTTATTTTACCATCGCCATTAACCGACCATTTTGCGGGTAACCCTGGCATATCAAAATCTACCAGTATCTGCGCCGTATCAAGCGTTAAAGAGTTGTAATAAATATTGTAATCTTTTATTTCTTGTTTCTCCGGACTTTGCTCACCCACAAAAGCAACATGTTCGCTTTCCTCATCAAATGTGAAGTTTTTGAAACTTCCTTTACCTTTAATCAGGGTTTTTAATGTGTTTTTTTCTGTATTCAGCAAGAACACACCCTGAGGGGCTGTTTTGTCCTTTTTAGCTCCACTGCAGGCAAAAACCAATTGTTTGCCGTCTTTACTGAAATAATAATCGGTGACGAATTTATAGGTTTTATCTGTGCCTGTTAAAAGGTTTTTCACTACCAGATCGGTTCCTTCTTCGGTTTTGCCTTTTCCGGCAGGTTCATCATCGGCAAAATCAGTTTCGTCATCCTTTTTCTCAGCAGGTTTTACCATTCTCTTTGCTGTATCTGGCTTTTCAGTTAAATAGGCCATTACACCAACGCCTTCTTCAGGGAATTTGAAAGATTTTACCCTTGCTACTTTTGTAACGGCACTAGTAGTGAGGTTGGCAATGCCCAACGAATCTTTTGGCAATTCATCTGTCTTTTTCTTTTTAATTTTAGCCTGACGCAAATCTTTATTTAGTGGACGGATGTTAAATGCTGCGAACTTAGAATCGTTGCTAAATTGCGAGTTCATCCCTCTTGGGATATTTATCTTTGCATTCGTTTTAATATTAGTAAGGTATAATTGTGCTTCTCCTTCTTGTTGTGAGATGCTATACATAGCCCATTGACCATTATTTGATAATTGCTTTGTGCCTACTGATTCCCAGGTATCATATACCGAATGATCTAAAGGTTTCTTTTGTGCGTAGGCAAAGCTGACAACGAAAAACAGAATAATAGTTAGTCTCTTTTGCATTTTTAAATTTATTAATTTGTTTGGTTGAGATTTAATCTTCTAAAATTGGAATTTTTTAGCTTATTAGGAAACTTGTATACCAAATATTACAATAAAAAAGGGAATTTGAAAGGTAAAATGTAAGATGGATGGTGGGATTTGTAAGAAGTCCGGGGTCGGAGGACCGAAGATTAAGCTTTCCAGAATTAACACCTAAGGCCGTGCGCTTATTGCTCTTAGCTCCACGACCTCTGCTTAAAACTAAAACCCCCCGATTACTTTAAGCAATCGAGGGGTTTCATATCATTAAAGGCTAAATTACTTTTTAGCTTGTTGTTGCTGACGCATATAGTCATCTAAACGCTGTTGGAATTTAGATTTTTTCTTTTTCTCGTCAGCTGGTCTGGCTTTGTTTTGCTGAATTAAAGCATGAATTTTATCATCATCAACCATTTTACGAATTAAGAACTGCTGTCCGAAAGTCATTAAGTTGGCTAAGAAATAATAATAGTTTAATCCGGCAGGGTAGCTGTTCAATACCCCTAAGAAAATAACCGGCATAATATAACCGATGTATTTCATTTGGCCTGTTGCTCCAGAAACCTGGTTATTGAAATAAGTCATAATTAATGTAGAGATGGTCATCAATACACACATTAAACTTAAGTGATCGCCAATGAAAGGGATTTTTACACCAAATTTGATAAACTCATCATAGGTTGATAAATCTTTCATCCACAAGAAACTCTCACCGCGTAACTCAAACAAGTTCGGGAAAAAGAAGAAGAAGGCCATTACCAAAGGCAACTGTAATACCATTGGCAAACATCCACCCAAAGGATTTACCCCCGCTTTCTTATATAGTTTTAAATATTCCTGTTGAACCAATGTTGGGTTATCTTCACCTACTTTAGCTTTAATTTCATCCATTTCTGGTTTCAATACACGCATTTTAGCCATCGATAGGTATGACTTGTAAGTAAGTGGTGATAAAGCAAGTTTTAACAAGATGGTTAATACCAGAATGATTAAACCGTAGTTCCAGCCAAAGCTGTTTAAGAAGTTAAATACCGGTAACACAATAAAGCGGTTAATGTATTTCAATGGCCAGTAACCCATATCAACCTGCTGCTCTAAATCATAACCCTGTGCTTTTAGGGCAGAGAATTTGTTGGTTCCGAAATAAAATTCCATTTCATAAGCCTGGTTTGCAGTATGCGCATATGGCAATTGCATATTGGCATCATAAAACTTCACCTGGCCAGGAGCTGTAGGTATTTTAACTTCTAAACTTCCTTTTTCGAAAGCTTGTTTCGAGATTAAAGAAGCTGAGAAAAAGTGTTGCTTGAAAGAGAACCATTGGATTTTACCTTTCGATAATTCTTCTTTCTCATCTTTCGAAACACTAAGGTGGTTTACATCACCATCTAAATATTTGTAATATGGTGCAGAATAACGGTGTTCACTTTCGATCGATTTTTCTTGTTGTAATAAGATAGTCGACCAATTTAAACCAATCGTATTACCTGCAATTACCTGTTGTAAGCCAACTAAATTAACATTGAAAGCTACTTTGTTGCTTAAGGCCTTTAAATCGTAAACATATTCTACGTAAGCATTGGCGCCATAGTTGGCACGCATGGTAACCGTATTGCCTGTTTTTGTCGAAGTAAAATATAAATCGTTGGTATTAATTACTTTACCAGCTGCGTTTAAATTTAAACCAAACTTGTTTTCGCTACCAGCAAATAAAATAAGTGGTTTACCGGTAAAGGTTTTTTGCCCTTTAACTTCAACAGATGTAATTTTACCACCTTTATTGCTTAAAGTGATTAATAATTTTTCGTTTTCCAGAACCGTATTAGCTTCAGTACCCGTTAAAGCAGTGCCAAAAGGGCCTTTTAAGGCTAAAGAATCTACAGCAGGATTAGCAATCGCTGCAGTTTTGGTGGTATCTTTTTGTACTGGTGTAACGCCAGCTTTTTTCAAAGAATCTAAACGCTCTGTTTCTTTGGCTTTTTTTATTTCAGCCTCGTTCGGCTTCAAAAAGTAGAATGATCCTGCCAAAATGATCATAATCAGGAACAGTCCTGTAAAGGTATTTCTATCCATTATTTATGTATATACTGCTTTTAATTCGTTTTCTTTTTTGCAAACTCCATTGCAGCGGCGACAAATTTAACAAAAAGTGGGTGAGGATTAGCAACTGTTGATTTTAATTCTGGGTGAAACTGTCCGCCAACGAAAAACGGATGATTTTTTAGCTCCACAATTTCAACCAAATTGGTTTGCGGATTCATACCTGACGCAATCATTCCTGCATCTTCATATTGCTTTAAATAAGCATTATTAAATTCGTAACGGTGACGATGACGCTCGTTGATATGCGATTTACCATAAATAGAAAATGCTTTTGTTCCTTTTTTGATATCACAAGGATAAGAGCCTAAACGCATTGTTCCACCTTTATTGGTTATTTTTTTCTGCTCTTCCATCATGTTAATGACCGGATTTGCCGAATTTTCTTCAATTTCAGTCGTGTGTGCATCTTTCAAACCTAAAACATTACGGCCAAATTCGATAACTGCACATTGCATACCCAAACAGATCCCAAAGAAAGGCACATTGTTCTCGCGAACATATTTGATGGCATCAATTTTACCTTCAATACCACGGCTACCAAAACCGGGTGCCACTAAAACACCTTGTAAATGTCCCAATTTTTCTTTTACGTTATCCGGGAAAATACCTTCAGAGTGGATATATTCTACCCTTACTTTACATTCGTTTTTCGAACCTGCGTGTACAAAAGATTCGATAATTGATTTATAAGCATCAGGTAATTCTACATATTTACCAATCAGGCCAATTTTTACTTCGGCAGTTGGGTTTTTTAAACGACCCAGGAAATCTTTCCAGCTTTCCATATCCGGATCGTTCTTGGTAGGCAGTTTTAATTTCGATAAAACAGTTTTATCCAATTGCTCTTTTAACATCAACAATGGCACATCATAAATAGTAGATGCATCCATCGATTCGACTACGGCATTGATGTTAACGTTACAAAATAAAGCAATTTTTTTTCTGATCTCAGGGCTAATGTGATGCTCGGTTCTGCAAACCAATATATCCGGCTGTATTCCGTACTCCAACAAAGCTTTAACTGAGTGTTGTGTTGGTTTGGTTTTTAATTCACCTGCAGCGGCTAAATAAGGAACGAGGGTTAAGTGAATAACAATTGCGTTGGAGCTGCCTTCTTCCCATTTAAACTGACGAACAGCTTCGATAAATGGTAGAGATTCAATATCGCCAACTGTTCCTCCAAGTTCAGTAATTACAATGTCGAATTCACCGCTATCGCCCAAAATGCGCATGTTGCGTTTAATCTCGTCGGTAATATGTGGAACTACCTGTACCGTTTTGCCTAAATATTCGCCTTTACGCTCTTTGCTAATTACGTTTTGATAAATGCGGCCAGTAGTAATGTTATTTGCCTGCGAAGTTGGAACGTTAAGGAAACGCTCATAATGACCAAGATCCAAATCGGTTTCAGCACCATCTTCAGTTACAAAACATTCGCCATGTTCGTATGGGTTTAATGTTCCTGGATCGATATTAATGTACGGATCGAATTTTTGGATGGTTACACGGTAGCCACGTGCCTGTAAAAGTTTAGCTAAAGATGCGGAAATGATGCCCTTACCTAAAGAGGAAGTTACACCGCCCGTAACAAAAATATACTTTGTCATGATTGATAATTTGTGGAATTAAGCAGGGGTTTTGAGCCTGTTTAATTGTTTTTGTACGGGATACAAAGGTACAAAAAATTATCACTCGATTAGGTTTTGCATGAATATTTTTTAATGGTTTTATGTGCTTGATATTGACTGTTTTAGGGGGTATGCCACTTAAAGTATCAGCGTATAAAGTTCTTTTTTAATAGCTTCTATCTTTCTGGGATTCTTTTTATCATCATAACGGGTATAGAGGTCGACCATTTTTTTGAAATCTTTTTCCGTATCGGTTCTCTTTCCTTTTGCCGGAGGTGCGATGTTTAAGATCGGAACATTTTTCGCTTCCACCTTGGTGGCAAACCAGGTGGTGTTGTAGCGTGGTATGGCCAAACCCAATATCATTCCGGGTAAACCGGTAAATCCTTCCGGGCCACCTTTTAATAAAATCTCATCGGTATAAAAGGCCACTACAGTAACAGAATCGTTTATTACGGTTGTTGCTTTACGGCATTCGTAACCTGCAATCTGGCGCACATCATGCATAATTTTCCATTGGAGATGGGGGATAGTGTCTTTTAAAATGAAATCTTCGCCATTTATTGGCTTTCTTATTACCCTTGCTTTTTTGCTAAAATCGGTATACATTTCATTTGTATTCTCACCAGCAATAAAGAAGAAATTATTGTCGTTTAAGGTTTCCTTCGGTTTAACTTTATAAATGGAGCTACTGTCGTTAAAACTATAATCCCAGCTGGAAGTCCTGTATTTGCTCATTTTATCTTTAGCATCGTCTGACATCCAATCGTTTTCTGCAATTTGCTGCTTCTGGTTTATCTTTTTTTCAAATGTTATTTTTGCACTTCTGATGAAAACAGTTTGTGCCCTGATTATGGTAACTGCAAAAAATAAAATTATGCTTAATCCTAAATGTTTCATCTGATGTTATTTTTTGTCTTGTTTAACAAAGTTTCCGGTTAAATTATAGGTGACACCGATCAGGACATACCTTGGAATAAAACTGTTGGTGTTCTCACTAATACTGTTGCCGCCAACGTATCGATTGTAACCGATTCTTTCGGCTAAAATATCTGAAATCGCTATTTTTAATTCCAGTTCCTGGGCTTTAAGCATCTTCTTTGATAAATAGGCATTCCAGATGGCAATATTTACCGGCCTGCTGAACGAAGCATTGGCAGGCTGGTATGATAATGATATTGAGGTATTGAATTCGGTATTGTATGGCAGTTCTATCGTACCGGAGATTTCGTGGTTATGGTAAAAGTTTTTACCATTATTTATGGATCCGGTGGATGAGCGGCTGTTTGAAAAGGTAAAGGACGGATCGTACTGAATTTGAAGTTTATCGCTATAATAACTGAGGCGAGGACGTAAACTGATACTATTATTTACATTTTCATTTAGTTTATTGTTTAAAATAGAAACCGAGTTTGAATGGTTATAACTCGCATTTAAGCCTGTATTAAAATTAATTTTGCTGAAACTTTTATTAAAACTTGCGCCTGCGTAAAAATTGTTATTCCCATTTAGATTGATGTAACTGCTTGTGGTTTTGTTTACCTCATCTACTGTACTCGTGCTCACCACTGCATTTTTAGTAAAACTGTAGCCCCCATACACATAAGCGTACATCTGCGATTTTTGCTGGTAGGTGTTTAAATTAAAGCCAAAATTATTATTGAAAGATGGTTTTAAATTTGGATTACCTTTTATTTCGTAAAGTGGATTGTTTATTTGCCTGATTGGTTGTAGTTGATCCAAGCTGGGCTGTCGCGTATTTCCGTTATAGTTTAAGGATACACTTGTGTTTTTACCGAGTTTATAGTTGAGGTTACTCTGTGGTGCCCAGTTTAAATAATTGCGGTTAAATTTGTTGCTGCGGTCTAAATCATTCAGCTCGAATGTTGTTTGTGTAGCCTCTGCACCGCCAGATAAAGTAAATTTCTTTGCCCGATATTGTAATACAACCTTACCTATATTCGAAAAATTATTGAAATCGAAATTATTACTTAGCGAATCGATCCGTTTATTATTTAATGACTTATCGAAAACGAGTTTATGGCTATTGGAGTTTACCGTTTTAAAGCTATAGGCGGTTTGCAAGGAGAATTGTTTGTTCAGCGGTTCAGTATACGATATTCTTGCGCCAAATGAGGTTTCCCTGCCCGAGTTATCATTGAGGAAGTCCTGAGTGATCGGCGGCCCTTTTGTTACGCCATTGTCATCATAATAATTAGTTACACTTTTACTGTTGCCAAGACTGGTACCATTTTTGGTTTCTGGTTGTAAATCGATAGACAGCGTTCTTCCTTTTTTGGCAAACTTTTTCGAATAATTGATATTGCCGTTAAACAGATTGTCAACTCCGTTGCTGTTGTTTGTTTGATCACTGTTGTTTACAAAAAATCCTGCGCCGTTTTTGGTTTCGTTAGTGCTTTTGTATTCATCACTGTTTTTGTTTTTGCTCTCAGCAAATGATATTTTTAATGTAGACAGCGAGTCTATCTTAACATCAACGCTTCCTTTTAAACCTTGGCCCGAACTCTTAGTTTCGCTGTTTGCACTGCCGGAACTAAAGAAATTTGTTCCATTTGGCAATAGTGACTGGTTTTTAGAGGTTGTTCTATCTATAACGTCCCGATTGTTGCCTTTATAATTGAGTTTCAGACCTACTTTATTTTCATTCCATTTATCGGAGAAATGTGCGCCATAACTGGTGATATCAGGCAAGCCGTCTGTTGGCGAGAAACCATCATCGTCTCGATTGCCGTACATAATCATAACGGTACTGCCATCATCGCCAACTTCAATTACATCATAATCATTTCCTTTTAATCTGCTCATGGCTTCACTTGCTTTCGAATCCTGGTTGGTATTAGAGTTAAATCCAAACACTGCAGCTTTTAATTTACTTTTGTAGATACCAGCCATGCCCCCAACATTTTGAAAATGATTTAAATCGCTGCTGGCATCCAGCGTACTCAGATAGCCATTTTTAGCATTCTCCTTGAGTTTAATATTCATCACCTTCTCCTTGGCATCACCCTCTTTTATTCCCGATAATTCTTCCTCTTTGGTTTTTTTGTCGTAAACCTGAACTTCACTAACTGCATTAGCCTTTAAGTATTTCTGGGCCAGAAGCGGATCATCGCCAAAAAATTCTTCTCCATCAACCAAAAGCGTATTTACATCTTTTCCACCTGCTTTTATTGCACCATTTTTATCCACCTCAATTCCCGGTAATCGCCTTAGCAGATCCTGCAAGTTGGCATGTGGCTTAACCGCAAAGCTATCTGCCTGGTAGGTTATCGTGTCGCCTTTCATGCTAATGGCCTGTTTTTGTGCCTTGATTGTCACCTCATTCAAAAGTGTAGCTTTGCTATCCATTGCAATATTACCCAAGTTAAATTTAGATGAATCTGACAACTGGATGTCTCTGATATAATCGGCCATTTTAGGGAAGGTGATGACTAAAGTATAACTGCCCTTTTTTAGGTTCGATAATTCGAATTCGCCATTGGCCTTGGCTCGAGTATCTTTAACTAAAACGGAATCTTTACCTGATATCAGTAATATAGAACTGTTTTGTAATTTTTTTTTCTCGACGGTATCAACTACAACGCCTTTTATGCTTGCTTTTTGTGCCAGTGCCGGGAAAAATAGTAATGAAAAAATAAAAACCAGGAAGAGTTGCTTGAGCATGTATGTTTTAGAGAAACGTTAAATAATCTGTGTTTGGTTACGTGCTCTAAAATACAACTATTTATTTAGTTTATGAATAAATATTAAAATATTTTTTTATGGTGAAAAGAGGAGGGAAAGCTTAATATACAGAATGATGGCATTTTATTTCCCTGCTGTCAAAATCAATTTTTTGATGAGTACAACCTGCCCTAAATGGTAATAACTGTGTTCAATTACAGCTTCTATACTCCGTAGGTAAGTGCCATACTTTTCGTTTACAAATATCTCGTCTAACTTTTTATCTGGCATTTTTTCTACTGCGATAGCAAAAACTGAAGCATTGTCAAATAATTCGGAAGCTAATTTATTCCAATCAGCTTCAGAATGTATAGGGGGGAAGATCGAAACTATATTGGTCTTTTATTTCTAGCAGACCACCATTAAATACAGTTAAAATTCCGGCTAAATAATAATTGATATGATAGGTTATGGCCGCAATGGTATTTAAATTTTCTACCTGATGAATGGCCTGTTGCCAGGTAATTTTTTCTAACTGATCTCTATAATTGGTATTGGCTATCCAATAGCCATTTAAAAAAATCTCTCTTAAGCGATTTGCTATAAAACCAGATTTTTTCATAAGAAAGATTCCTTAAGCAAATTCGTTATGACTTTTTTCAGCAAGTTCGAGTACTTCATCTGCCAAATAATCAGTTAAACCAACCGATGCGCTGGTTTGGATCAATCGTTGTTTTAAAGATTGAGGCAAATCATTAAGCGATTTATCGTCGTCAAGGATAATGAAATCATCATTATTATCTTGTGATTTAAACCAGTTTAGGATCTCACTCTTTCTGTTAATTAAATCGATGTTATCCGGAAGGCGGCCAATTTTGCTTAAACTGATATTTCTTGTTTTAAAAATATCGAGCCATTGATTCAAACTGTACTTAAACTTGTGCGAAGTGGTAAGAACAATTTCAAAATCATGATTATAGAGGATTTTATTTAGTGCTTTAACAGCTTTTGGATTAAACTCAACAAAGCCATCTGCTAAAATCTCTGGTCTTCTCCATGAGTTAGCAGGTACCATTACTCCGTCTATGTCTAATAATAAAAACATAATACAAATTTACGTTTTATTTTGTCAATTCGAATATTTTTTCTATCGATATATTGTTAAACTTTGCATCTAACTCATTCATTCTCTTGATCTTTAACTCCGTGTCCCATTCTTCATCAACGAATTCTACTTTGTGCCATTCACATACATTTGTTGCGCTGGTTTTACATGATGGTACCCTCCCTAGATCAATATCTGCCAATATCGAACTAATATAACGGTGATGACCATCTATTATAAAGTTATCACTTACCTTAATGTCATCAAATTTAATTCCGTTAATCATCTTTTTATACATCCGGTTAATTACCGGTATCGAAAGTTTGGTATGTGTTGAAAGTAAGTCAATCCTTTTTGACTTTAAATTTTCAGAAATAATTTCGCTATTGATATCCCCCATATTATTCTTTTTATAAATTTCATGGGATGTTTTTAGTGCTTAGCTAACATCAAAATATGATGTCTGATTTATAGATAAAACATTATCGAACTAAGCAGAAAATAAGAATAGATTTTAGCGCAACTATATATATGTTACGTATTCAAATAAATATAGTAATTAATTTTATGATTAGGACAATAGCTTAACAACAATTATAATAAATTTTCACCTTTTGTTCTTTTTCGCTCCAGGCAATATAAATGTTGTTCTCTTTTCCTAAACGGTATTTAAAGCCGTTTAAACCTGATTTTTTTAGTTCCTCATAAAGTGCCTTATCTGGTGTGTATTTATCCGCCTTATCTTCGGGCATTACTGCTGGCTCCAGAAAATTATCATCACTGAAAAAGTCGTCTGCAATGGTTTTTAGGAAAATAACCTGGTCTTTCTCTTTCGAAAGGTCAACATTTGGGTCGGTATTGTTAACCAGTTCTGTTCCCTTGATTTTAGCATTGTAAATCTCTTTTCCATCAGCATTTTTGATCGTGAAATTCAACACCATTTCTTCGGGTTTTCTGCCGGTGAGTTCTATCTTAAAAGTGTCTAAACGTTTTAAATCAGAAAAAGATTTAGCCAGACTTTGGTTCACATTTTTAAACTCAATGGCATTGGTCTCTTTTTTGCCATTCGAATTACAGGCAACAAGCGCTAGAAGAAAGATAGCAAGGAAGAGCGATGTATTTCTCATATTTCAAAACTACAAATTTTATCATGTGGTTTAAAATTAAAAGGAGTGACCACCCGATAACCACAATTGAAAATCGAAATATCCATTAGGCAATTGCTGTTTAAATTATTCTGAACATTAAAATAATTTTCCTAGCCTAACGGTGTTGAAGTGTGTTTGCTTTGTTATAGATAAACTAAAATACGCAAAGATTAGCGATACCGTAAAATGTTTTGGATAGGTCAATTTTGTTATTATATTTGCGTAACTGATTACGTAATTTATGTTATGAATTTTTTTGAAGAAGTAGGCAAAGTAGCCATTGGCAGCAGGTTAAGAATGTTGACTGATAAGGTGACTGAAGATGCTGCGCAAATTTATAAGTTGTATCATATTGATATGCAGCCCAAGTGGTTTCCTGTATTTTATGCTTTAGTACAGGGAAAAGAAAAAACGATAACCGAACTGGCTAAAGATATTGGCCATTCTCACCCATCTGTCAGCAAAATTATCAGTGAGATGCTGAAAAAAGGTTATGTTAAAGAAAGTAAAGACAAGGCCGACGGGCGTAGAAATGTAGTGAGCCTTTCTAAAAAAGGAGTGGAGATCTCTAAAGAAATAAAAGATCAGCTCATTGATGTAAATGCCGCTATTGAAGAGATCTCGGCACAAGCGCAGCATAAACTTTGGGAAGCAATAGGCGAATGGGAATTTTTACTGGAGCAAAAAAACTTGTTAAGAAGGGTAATCGAAAAGAAAAAGGAAAGAGATAGTTTAAAGGTTGAAATTGTAGATTACCTGCCCAAATACCAGGAAATATTCAGATCGCTGAATGTAGAATGGATTTCAAAGTATTTTACCATGGAAGAATCTGATTATAAAGCTTTAGATGATCCTCAAGGCTATATTTTAGATCAGGGAGGTTTTATTCTTGTTGCGCTTTACGAAGGTGAACCCTTAGGCGTTTGTGCATTAATTAAGATGGATGATGACGAGTATGATTTTGAACTCGCTAAAATGGCCGTATCGCCAAAAGCCCAGGGAAAAAATGTTGGGTTTTTACTGGCGAGTGCCATTGTTGAAAAAGCAAGGTCATTAGGTGCCTCTAAAATTTATTTAGAAAGTAATACCATTTTAAAACCGGCCATAAATCTTTACCACAAATTGGGTTTTAAAAAAGTGGCAGGCAAGCCTACGCCTTACGCACGATGCAATATTCAGATGGAACTGGTGGTAAAATAGTCCGAAGTCGGCAGTCAGGAATCCGAAGAAGATTGGGCTCAAGTCATTAGCACTTAGCCATGAACCATCAAACTATCAACCAACTAATGACTAATGAACCAATAACTTACTCGTGCTTCAGTGCCTCCAATAGATTATTTAATTTCAATAAATCTTCAGGGGTGTCAATAGCAACAGTTTCAAGGTCGGTAACTTTGGTTTGGATATAAAATCCATTTTCAATCCAGCGCAGCTGTTCCAAACTTTCGGCAATCTCTAAAGAGGATGGAGGAAGTTTGGTAATGGCTTTTAACGACTCTGTGCGGTAACCGTAAATCCCGATGTGTTTATAAAACTGGTGTTTCTCTGCCCATACGCCTGGTTCACCATTTCTGATAAAAGGAATTGGGCTCCGGCTAAAATACATCGCCCGGCCATTCACATCAATCACCACTTTAGGGCTATTGGGATTGTATACACTTTCCTGACTTTGAATAGATTTGATTAATGTTGCTAACTGTACTTTTTCTTCAATAAAACAGCTTGCCAATAAATCGATCTGGGCAGGTTCGATAAAAGGTTCATCGCCTTGGATATTGATCACGATATCGTATCCTGTTAAAGTTTCAATCACTTCTGAGCACCTGTCTGTTCCGCTTTGGTGATTAGAGGAGGTAAAGATAAATTCTCCACCAAATCTGGTCACTTCATCTGCAATCCGTACATCATCGGTGGCAATTACTACTTTTGATAAGCTTTCGGCTTTCGATGCTTGCTCATAAACCCTTTGGATCATGCTTTTCCCGGCAATATCCACCAAAGGTTTTCCCGGAAAGCGGGTAGAGGCATATCGCGCCGGAATAATGCCTATAATCTTCGCATTTACTGATGAATTTTTATCAATCATATGTTATTCAGGTAAAATTGATAAAAAGCAAATACAAATATTCAACCATTTACCACAATTTAACTCCACTTCAGAGGATTGGATTAAAATAAACCGTTAATCTCCGCCTCTATAGATTGGATTACCGTTCCTAAATCTTCCGGATTATTGGTAAAATCTAATTTATCCTTATCTAAAATTAATAATTTTCCGAGTTTGTAACCTTTAATCCAGGCTTCGTATTTTTCGTTTAGTTTAGAAAGGTAATCGATACGGATACCTGCTTCGTATTCCCGGCCACGGCGCTGAATATTGTTAACCAAGGTAGGGACCGATGCACGCAGGTAAACCAATAAATCTGGTGGTTTAATAAAAGAAGTAATATTGTCAAAAATAGCCCTGTAATTATCGTGATCGCGGGTGGTCATTAAGGCCATATCGTGGAGGTTTTCTGCAAAAATATGTGCATCCTCGTAAATGGTTCTGTCCTGGATTACATTACGTTTATTAACCTCAATATCAGTGATTTGCTGAAAGCGGCTGTTCAGGAAATAAATCTGAAGATTAAAGCTCCAACGTTTCATGTCGCTGTAAAAATCTTCCAGGTAAGGGTTATTGTCCACAGCCTCGTATAAAGCTTCCCATCCATAATTCTTAGCCAATAAACCCGTTAAAGTAGTTTTACCGGCACCTATATTTCCTACAATTGCTATGTGCATATTTTTTTTCGTTTTGCGGTGAGCGTTTTGCGTAAGGCGATTATAGCGCCAACCGCCAGCCGCTTACCGTAATATTAATTAAAAACTTTTAAACCCGATTAAACTGCGAACCTCTCTGATGGTTTTTTGAGCACTTTCACGAGCCTTTAATGCACCATGTTTAGCTACCTGCCTTAAATAGGAATCATCTTTGGCAATGTCCTGAATACGCTCGCGCATTGGTGCAGTAGCGATAATCATATCTTCTGCCAGTTGCTTTTTGAAATCGCCATAACGGATCTGCATTTTGTTGTACAGGTCGTCAAAATGCTGATGGGTATCTACGCTCGATACCACTTTCATTAAATCGAAAAGATTCTGGATCGGTTCAGGTTTTGGTTGGTTCTCTTCTGTCGGACCACCATCACTAACCGCTCTCATTACTTTTTTACGAATGGTTTCGGGGTCATCTGATAAATAAACAGCATTGGCTTCACCTTCTGATTTGCCCATTTTGCCTTTTCCATCTAAGCCTGGTACTTTAACCAGTTTATCAGAGTAGCTAAAAGCGTATGGTTCAGGGAAATATTCGGTATTATACAATCTATTGAAACGGTTTCCGAAAGTACGGGCCATCTCTAAATGTTGTTCCTGATCTTTTCCAACAGGTACTTTGGTCGCCTTATGGATTAAAATATCGGCTGCCATTAATACCGGATAGGTTAATAAACCTGCATTTACGTTATCGGGGTTGGCACGTACTTTATCTTTAAAAGAAGTACTACGCTCTAATTCACCCATATAAGCGTTCATATTTAGGTATAAATATAGTTCCGCAATTTCGGGAACATCACTTTGTATATAAATAGTGCTATTTTCTGGATCGATTCCACTTGCCAGGTACTCAACCAAAACATGTTTAATATTTCCATGTAAATCGGCTGGAGTTGGATGTGTAGTTAAAGAATGTAAATCGGCGATAAAAAAGTAGCAGTTATATTCGTTCTGCATTTGAACAAAATTTTTAACTGCACCATAATAATTACCCAAATGTAATTTTCCTGTTGAGCGAATGCCACTCACCACTGTTTCTTTCATAATGGCACGAAATTAAAAATAAAATACAAGCAAATCATAATCGCCTTGATTTTAATGATAAGATTTTTAATGTGGTCGTCCTCTCGACCGAAGTGCAACGTAGCGGAGAGATCTATGTTTAGCTTTTCATAGCGCTTGGTCTCTCACGCAAAACTATATCTCCCTCTAATGGTTGGTGTCTCACCGACCACAAGATTTATTAATAGATTTGAAAATGAAAGCCAGCATTTCATAGGAGATTTCAGTCCTTCTTTCCGTTGCATTCCGCGCTGCGCTGTGGGCTTTACACTTCAATAAGATTTATAAACAAAGGTTTCTGCAAGCATGGAGCCGTTTTAACCCGCTAGCATCATCGAATCCAGAGTCCTCATCAAGCGGTCGTCCTCTCAACCGGAGCACAGCGTAGCGGAGAGATCTGTAACAATAAATCCCTTCGTGTTTGGTGTCTCACCGACCACTAAGATAATATTTTTGATTTGAAAATGAAAGTCAGCATTTCATCGGAGGCTTCAGTCCTTCTTTCTGTTTCAAGTCCTCGCTTCGCTGTGGGCTTTACACTTCAATAAGGTTTATAAACAGAGGTTTCTGCAAGCATGAGCCGTTTTAACCTGCTAGCATCATGGAATCGAGAATCCTCATCAAGCGGTCGTCTCGACCGGAGCGCAGCGAAGTGGAGAGATCTGTGAATTGGCTGTTCCTCACCACAATCTTGATCCTTAGTTTGAAATATCAAACTATTTTATATTTTTGGTATAGCTATGACCAACATTCTAAGGCAAGTACACCGGATATGGTTTCTATTCTGGATACTGTTTTTTTTCGCTCTCTTTTATCCCTTTTACTACATTACTTCATGTAATGAAAAATATTACGGTATTTTAAACTTTTTCCGTAAAGCCAATAGTTTTTTATGTAGCCTGTTTTCGGGTGTTTTTTTTCGCTACCACTACGAAGAAAAGCTTAATCCTAAACAAACTTATATTTATTGTGCCAATCATACTTCTAATCTTGATATTATGATTTTTTGCATCATGGGGCATGGAAAATTCCATTTTATGGGAAAAGATGAGTTATTGAATAATCCTGTATTGGGCATTTTCTTCAAAACCATAGATATTTCTGTAAACCGTGACAGTAAGATTTCTGCTTTTAAAGCATTTAAAAAAGCTGGCGAAAACCTTGAAAAGGGGATGAGTCTGGTCATTTTTCCAGAAGGTAAAATTGATGACCATTATCCACCGAAGTTAGGCGAATTTAAAAATGGTCCGTTTCGTTTAGCCATTGATAAAAATATTCCTCTGGTACCTGTGAGTATCACCAATGTTTGGAAAATTAATTGGGATGATGGCGCAAAGTATGGAAGTAAGCCGGGAATTTGCGATATTTACGTCCACAAACCCATAAACACCTCAACTTTGGCTGATGTTGATTCTGATGTATTGAAAGAAAGGGTTCACAGTTTGATTGAGAGCAAGTTAATTTAGAATATGAATTTAGACACAAAAACCATCCATAAAATAGCCGATCTGGCCCGAATTCATATTGATGAAAAGCAGGTGGATACACTGATCCCTGAAATGAACAAAATTTTATCATTCATGGAAAAGTTAAACGAATTGGATACCTCAAATGTAAAACCTTTGGTTTATATGAACGAATCGGTAAATGTTTGGAGGGAAGATGTAGTTAAGCAGGAAATAACTACCGCTGATGGTCTGAAAAATGCAGCAAAGCATACTGACCAATTTTTTATGGTTCCAAAAATTATTGAAAAGTAATGGTGTAATCGTCATGCTGACCTGTAGCGCAGCGGAAAGTCACGCAGTAAATTTAATTCAGCATTTTTAAGCTTAACATTTGTGTGGTAATTTTTATCCCTCTTGTAACATCTTACCCTTTACGCTTGTCTAAAAAAGAAAAAACATGGAGAAACCACTCATCACTATAAAAGAAATTGGCCGTAAATATGTTATTGGATCTGAAGTGATTCACGCTTTAAAATCAGTTTCTTTAGATATCAATAAAGGCGAATTCGTAGCATTGATGGGCCCGTCTGGTTCTGGTAAATCAACCCTGATGAATATTTTAGGCTGTTTGGATACGCCGTCAAGCGGAACATATATTTTAAATGGAACGAATGTAAGTCAAATGAGTGATGATGCCTTGGCAGAAGTACGCAACCAGGAAATTGGCTTCGTTTTCCAAACTTTTAACTTATTGCCACGATCAACATCTCTTGATAATGTTGCTTTACCTTTAATTTATGCCGGAACAAGTAAAAAGGATCGGGATGCGAGGGCAGCTAAAGCATTGGAAAATGTTGGCTTAGGCAATCGTATGGATCATAAACCCAATGAACTTTCAGGTGGTCAACGTCAGCGTGTGGCAGTGGCCAGGGCTTTAATCAATAATCCTTCTATTATTCTGGCCGATGAGCCTACCGGTAACTTAGATACCAAAACATCAATAGAAATTATGGGACTGCTTGAAGAAATTCACAGTAAAGGCAATACCATTATTTTAGTTACGCATGAGGAAGATATTGCACAGCATGCCCACCGCATTGTACGTATGCGTGATGGTTTGATTGAAAATGATTATTTAAACACTGATATAAAAAATGTATCTCCACGCTTGCAGGCATTGAAAGATAACGGTAGCGATTGGGAGAAAATAAACTAGCACTAAGGTTAAGGGCTTAGGGCGTAAGGTTTAAGGCTTTTAAAACCCTATACCTTAAACCTTTTGCCTTTAACCTTTCTAAATGAAAATCTACACTAAAACTGGCGATAAGGGCCAAACATCACTTATTGGTGGTACGCGTGTACCTAAATATCATTTACGTATCGAAACCTATGGTACTGTTGACGAGTTAAATTCGCACATCGGTTTAATTATGTGTCAGGATATTGAGGCGTACGACCAGAAACTGCTAAAAGAAATTCAGGATAGGTTATTTACCATTGGTTCATCGCTGGCTGCAGACCCGGAAACATCTAAAATGAAGATCCCCGATCTGCACGATACTGATATTACCCTGTTGGAAAATGAGATGGATCTAATGAACGAAAAGTTGCCTGCCTTGAAACATTTTGTGCTACCTGGCGGAAATACTGTTGTTTCTTACTGCCATATTGCACGCTGTGTTTGCAGAAGGGCAGAACGTTTGACAGTCGCGCTTGCAGAAAATAGCTTTGTAGATGAGCGGGTAACAGTTTATCTGAATCGTTTAAGCGATTATTTATTTGTTTTGGCACGAAAACTGTCGGTCTATTTTGAGGCTGAAGAAAACATTTGGATTCCTCGGGTATAATAGTGGAAAAATAAGTTTGTTTTGCTCAAAAATTTTAATATACTTTGCGCAATAATAAGAATAGGAATTTAATTGAATTGACGATATGTATTGGACATTAGAATTAGCATCGCACTTGGAAGACGCACCATGGCCTGCAACTAAAGACGAATTAATTGATTATGGTATCCGCTCTGGTGCCCCGGTAGAAGTAATTGAAAACTTACAGGCATTAGAAGATGATGGCGAGCCTTATGAAACTATTGAGGAAATTTGGCCTGACTACCCAACTAAAGAAGATTTCTTCTTTAACGAGGACGAATACTAGGATTTTAAAACAGATAAAAGAACCTTTCAGTAAAACTGGAAGGTTTTTTTGTTTATTATTTTAATGGTGTAAATCAGTTGGATAAGCAAAATATTTACATTTTTTAAACAAAATCTAAAAGCCGTGTGTTAATAATGCAAAATGTAACTTACTAAAAAAATTAACACTATGGGAAATTTATTGTATTTAGTCGCAGTAGTATTGGTAATACTATGGGTGATCGGATTTGTATTTCATGGCTTCGGCGATGTTGGTGGTATCATCCACGTATTATTGGTAATCGCAGTAATTGCCATCTTATTAAAAGTAATTGGCAGGGCGGCGTAAAAATATATCGCACCGACATTCATTCGTTCAGAAGTAGGGAACACTTTGAAAATAGATGGATTAAAAAAAGGAGTTTCATTTTTAGAACTCCTTTTTTTGCGACCGTCATGCTATTTCTTACAAGTTAAAAATATTGTTATCAATTGTATTGTAGCTACTACATGGTTACATATTCTATAAAATAGACCCCTGAAATGAATTACCTTTGGCAGACCGCTAAAGGTCTGCTATTAATGACGGATTCCAATAAAGGTTCGTCATCTCGATCCGATAGCTATCGGATGAAGTGCAGCGCAACGGAGAGATCTTTTTAAAGAAAAATATCGAAATGAAATTTAAAGATTTCTCCACTACGGTCGAAATGACGATACTTCGGAGCTGTTTATCTCCTTAAAATCCACTATTATTTATATTGATTTTTACAAAATAAATTATTCATCATGGTGAGAGCAAGTTTTTAAAATAACAGCAGAACTTCTCTCTAAGGGTATATTTTTTCGAATTTAAACTTTTAGCTCTTCAATAATAACTCTGCCAGTTCAAGATCAATTGGGTAGGTGATTTTAATATTTCCTCTTTCTCCTTCGATGATATTAATCTCATACCCGATAGATTCTACCACACTTGCATCGTCGGTGAAATGGGCTTTAAACTCCTGGTTGTAGGCTTCTTTAAGAATATTATGGCTAAAAGTTTGAGGTGTTTGAACCAGAAAGATTTCATCACGATTTAATGCCGTTGTTTTGTCGTTTCTAAGCAAGCGTACGCTATCGCTGGATTGTACTGCGGCAATAACATTTCCCTGTAGCTCTGCTGCTTTAAAACACGTGTCTATAAGAGATTTGGAAACGAGTGGACGTACAGCATCGTGAATGGCAATGTAACTTTCCTCATCAATAGCTGAGATTGCATTTTTTACAGAGTAAAAACGCTCTGTTCCGCCGTCGATAACCTGATGCGGGATGTGGAAATTAAATTCTTCGCATAATCTGGCCCAGTAAGCCTGCTGATCTTTGTTTAGGACTAATAAAATTTTAGGTTGAGTATCGCTTTGTGCAAAAGCTTTTATCGTATGCATTAAAACCGGAAGGTTTTTGAGCAGTAGAAATTGTTTTGGGGTTTCTGTTTGCATCCGATTGCCAGAACCGCCTGCTACAATTATAGCGTAGTATTTCATTTTTGAAGATATGAGATGATAGATTTGAGATATGAGACCTGATTAACTCAAATCTCATATCTCAATACTCAAATCTATATAATTAGCATGGCATCGCCATAGCTGTAAAATTTATATTTTTCTTTTACTGCAACTTCGTAAGCATTCATTACATTTTCATATCCGCCAAATGCACTAACCATCATCAATAAAGTAGATTCCGGAGTGTGGAAATTGGTAATCATTGAGTTAGCAATACTAAAGTCGTAAGGAGGGAAGATGAACTTACTGGTCCAGTCGTTAGCTGCTTTTAAGGTTCTGTTAGCAGAAACAGCCGATTCGATAGCACGCATTGAAGTTGTTCCTACAGCACAGATTTTTCTTTTATCCTCTAAAGCTTTGTTTACAATGTTCGCATCTTTTGGTTCGATGATAAACTGCTCCGAATCCATTTTATGTTTGGTCAGGTCTTCAACCTCAACGGTTCTGAAAGTTCCTAAACCAACATGTAAAGTTACTTCTGCAAATTCTACACCTTTAAGCTCAAGGCGTTTCATTAGCTCACGGCTAAAGTGTAAACCAGCAGTTGGAGCTGCTACTGCACCCTCGTGTTTAGCAAAAATGGTTTGATAACGTTCTTTATCCTCGGCGGTAGCTTTACGTTTGATATATTTAGGAAGAGGAGTTTCGCCTAAAATTTCAACGTTTTTTCTGAATTCTTCGTCAGTTCCTTCGAATAAGAAACGGATAGTACGACCACGTGATGTGGTATTATCTACAACTTCGGCAACCAATAAATCGTCGTCGCCAAAATATAATTTATTGCCTACGCGGATTTTACGTGCCGGATCTACTAAAACATCCCATAAACGTAATTCCTTGTTTAATTCACGTAGTAAGAAAACCTCGATGGTTGCACCGGTTTTTTCTTTATTGCCGTATAAACGGGCTGGGAAAACCTTCGTGTTGTTTAATATCATTACGTCTTTGTCATCGAAATAACCTAAAACGTCTTTGAAAATTTTATGTTCAATTTTACCGCTGTCTTTGTGTAAAACCATCAGGCGAGCTTCATCGCGTTGTTCTGCCGGATTGTTGGCAACTAATGATTCAGGTAAGTTGAATTTGAATTGTGATAATTTCATTCTTGATGAATTTTTTGAGGTGCAAAAATACGAATTTAATTTTTCTTTTTCGTATTTTATCAAACGCAATTTGTGTATATTATGTTTTGAACATTTTAAATCAAATAATACAGTGCGATTAATGCATTTGTAGACGTAAAATTAATTAGTTTTGAAGATAAGCTGTAACCTTTTGAGAGGCTTTGCATCTAACCTTTAATTATGATAATCTTTAGGCTAATAGGCGAGAGTTTCCGTTTTGCATTTGATGCATTGCGCCAGAATAAATTACGCACCATGTTATCGCTTTTGGCTATAACAATTGGCATTTTTACCATTATTGCCGTATTTTCTGCAGTAGATACTTTTCGTGGTAAATTGCAGGCCAGTGTAGATAAATTAGGTTCTAACACCATTTATGTTCAAAAGTGGCCCTGGAGTTTTGGCGATAATTACCCATGGTGGAAATATATGAACCGTCCTCAGCCTTCGTTGCGCGATTTTGAAGCCCTGCGGGAAAGAATTGAAAATGCACAAGGCGTTACCTTCGAAATATCGACCAGCGATAGGACCATCAAGTACAGAAGCAGTTCGGTTGAAGGGATTTCAGTATGGGCGGCGTCTCACGATTTTAATAAAACCTGGAATTTTGAGCTTCAGGATGGCCGGTATTTTACTGAAAATGAAAGTAAAAACGGATCTCCGGTTTGTATTTTAGGTTCTGATATCGCCGATGGACTTTTTGATGGAGATGCGGCGGTAGGTAAACAGGTTCAGATTTTAGGAAGAAGATTGACTGTTGTAGGCGTTTTTAAAAAAGAAGGGGAAGATATGTTGGGTACTTCTCTTGATAAAAATGTAAATATTCCCATTGCTTTTGCAAAAGGTATTTTAGATATCCAGAGTGAACGTTATGGTCC
This sequence comes from Pedobacter sp. MR2016-19, assembly GCF_014947265.1. Classification (NCBI taxonomy): domain Bacteria; kingdom Pseudomonadati; phylum Bacteroidota; class Sphingobacteriia; order Sphingobacteriales; family Sphingobacteriaceae; genus Pedobacter; species Pedobacter sp. MR2016-19. Next base: position 5,226 of record NZ_JADCNK010000020.1, on the reverse strand, counting down.
GCAAATTACCGTTCGTGGTAAGGATAATGTGAGTTTAGAAGAAGTGGAAAGCGAATTGAAAGGCTTAATGCGCTCCATCCATAGAATTAAACCTGGCCAGGAAGAAGATTTTGCGTTAAATAAAACGACCATTATTTCCAACCAGTTAGATTCGATGTTTAAAATGGTAAATATTGCCGGTTGGGTTATTGGTGGGTTTTCGATTTTGGTTGGTGGTTTTAGTATCGCCAATATCATGTTTGTATCAGTTAAGGAGCGTACCAATATTATCGGTATCCAGAAATCATTGGGTGCGAAAAATTATTTCATCCTGCTTCAATTCATATTCGAATCCATTTCGTTATGTATTTTAGGTGGTTTGCTGGGTTTATTACTAGTTTTTTTACTCGCACTGGGGATTGGTGCTGCCACAGATTTCCATATTATATTGGGTATGAATAATATTGCCTTGGGTATTGGAATATCGATTATTATTGGCACGATATCTGGTTTTTGGCCGGCATATTCAGCATCAAGATTAGATCCGGTAGAGGCGATTAGAAGTTAATTCAGTTGGTAGTTTTTAGTTAGCAATTTGCAGTTGTCTGCACTTACCGTAGTGAATAAACCTTATTGAAGTGGAAGCCCGCAGCATAGCGAGGAATATAACGGAAAGAAGGACTGGATTCTCCGATGGGATGCTTGCTTTCATTTTCAAAGTATAAAGAAATACTCTTATGAGGTCTGAATTAAATAAGAAGATTTCTGGCGATAAAATCGCCTTTCTCATTAATCCTCGTTACAAACGAGGACTATAGTAGTTGACAGTTTTTAGTTTTCAGTTGCAATGCCCATTGTTCATAAACCTTATTGCAGTGGAAAGCCCACAGCGCAGCGAGGACTTGCAACGGAAAGAAGGGCTGAAACCTCCGATGAAATGCTGGCTTTCATTTTCAAATCAAAAATATTATTCTAGTGGTCAGTGAGGAACCAAACACAAAGGGATTTGTTGTTATAGATCTCTCTACTACGCTGTGCTCCTGTCGAGATGACGGCCTGGAGATGGGAATGTAGTCAAGATGATGATCATACTATAGAAAATAAAACCCCTCGCTAAATTTAATAACGAGGGGTTTTTATTATATTAAGTCAACTGAAAACAGCCAATTGCAAAAGACTAGGCTAATTTACCTAAAGCTTCTTTAATTCTTCTTAGTGCTTCAACTAAACTTTCGTCGGATGCTGCATAAGATAAACGGATATAGTTATTGTTTCCAAACGAATCGCCACCAACGGTCGCAACGTGACCAACGTTTAATAAATATAAAGCTAAATCTGATGAATCTTTAATTACGTTTCCATCTGCATCTTTTTTACCAAAGAAAGAACTGATTTCAGGGAAGAAGTAAAATGCCCCATCAGGAAGATTTGTTTTTACCCCTGGAATTTCGTTTAACAGGTTATAAACCAATTCTCTACGGCGTAAAAATGCTTCTTTCATTTCTAAAACACTTGCTAAACCTTGCTCGTAAGCAACAATTCCTGCTCTTTGTGCAATAGAACATGTTCCAGAAGTTGTTTGTCCTTGCAATTTATCGTTAGCGGCTGCAATTTCTTTATTGGCTGCAATGTAACCTAATCTCCAGCCTGTCATGGCGAAAGCTTTAGAGAAACCATTAACAATGATTACGCGGTCTTTAATGCTGTCGAATTGAGCAATCGACTCATGTTTATCAACAAAGTTGATGTGTTCATAAATCTCATCAGATAAGATATAGATATCAGGATGTTTTTCGAAAACGGCCACCAACGCTGCTAATTCTTCTTTGCTGTAGACCGAACCTGTTGGGTTACAAGGCGAAGAAAACATAAATAATTTCGATTTCGGCGTAATTGCTGCTTCTAATTGTTCAGGAGTAATTTTGAAATCGCTTTCGATATCCGTGTCAATAAAAACAGATTTTCCTTCCGCCAGCGTTACCATTTCTGAGTAAGAAACCCAGTAAGGCGTTGGAATAATTACTTCATCGTCCTGATCTATCAAGGTTAAAATAACATTTGATAGAGATTGTTTTGCACCTGTTGAAACAACGATTTGCGAAATATCATAATCCAGGTTGTTTTCTGTTTTTAACTTGTTTACGATTGCCTGGCGCAGGTCTGGATAGCCGGGTACCGGCGAATAACGTGTATAATTTTCGTCTAATGCCTGTTTAGCAGCATTTTTGACATGATCGGGTGTATTGAAATCGGGTTCGCCAACGCTTAAACTAATGATGTTAATACCCTTAGACGCTAATTCGCGACCAAGTTTAGTCATTTTAAGGGTTGCAGATTCGGAAAGGTTGTTGATTCTTTTGGATAAGGTGCTCATGGTTAATTACTTTGAGCGCAAATATATAAACCAAATATTATTCTGCACTAAAAAAGACATAGTTTTTCTTATTTAATTTATTCGATAAGCGTATTTTTGAAAAAAATATCCTTGTGTCGGTAAAAAAGAAAGCGATAATAATTTCTCTGGTGGTGAGTGTGGTGCTGATGCTGGCCAAGTTTGCAGCGTATTTTATTACGGGATCAAACGCAATCTTAACAGATGCAGCGGAGAGTATTGTAAACGTAATAGCGGGCAGTTTCGCCTTTTATAGCATCTATCTGAGTACGCAACCCCGCGACGAAAATCATCCATATGGACATGGAAAAGTTGAATTTTTCTCTGCCTTTGTTGAAGGAATATTGATTTTGATTGCGGGCGTGGTGATTATTTTCAAATCATCGTACAACTTTATTTATCCTCATGTAGTGGGTGAGCTTTTAACCGGAACGCTGATCATTGGTATTACTGGCTTGATTAATCTGATTGTTGGTTTGTATCTTATAAACGTTGGTAAAGATGAACATTCGGTTACCTTGCAGGCTGATGGCAAACATTTATTAACTGATACTTATACAAGCGGTGCAATTGTGATTGGATTAATCTTAATTCAGCTGACAAATATTATTTGGTTGGATAGCTTACTCTCCTTCTTTGTAGGCTTTTACATTGTTTATTCTGGTTATAAACTCACCCGTGGTTCGGTGGGTGGTTTAATGGATGAAAGCGATTTTATCCTGGTTGAAGAAGTAGTAGATGTTTTGCAGAAGAACAGGCACAATCCATGGATTGATGTACATAACCTGCGTACGCAGCAATATGGCCCTGAATTTCACATCGATTGCCACGTAACGTTGCCCTATTATTTTGACTTAAATAAGGTTCACCGGGAAATCTCGCAGATTGATGAATTGATCAATAAAAATGGCGTTCGTAAAGCAGAGCTTTTTATACATGCAGATCCATGTTTGCCCGAATGCTGTAATTATTGCCACATGAGCGAATGTCCGGTGAGGGCAGAGGCTTTTAAAAAAGAAATTGTGTGGACACCTGAAATTGTAATCAAAAATAAAAAGCATTTCGAAAATGAGCTACTTTAATGTCAGGGTTTATGGATTGTTAATTAACCAGAATAACGAGGTTTTGGTAAGTGATGAAGAGGAATATGGTTTTCGTTTCAGCAAATTTCCGGGTGGTGGTTTAGAGTTTGGTGAAGGTTTAATTGACGGATTAAAACGTGAGTTTGTGGAAGAGTGTAACGCCAAAATTGAAGTATTGTCTCATTTTTATACCACAGATTTTTTTGAAAAATCTTCATTTAATGATAGCCAGGTGATTAGCGTGTATTATCTCGTTAAAGAAAAAGCTCCCTTGCTATTGGCCTTTAAGGATACGATTTACGATTTCGATGGATCAGGCGAAATTCTTCAGGCTTTCAGGTGGGTAAAAATTGAAGATTTAAACATCGGAGATATCACCTTTAAAACAGATAAAACTGTAGCTCAGCTTTTAAAAAATCAATATTCAGTTAAAGTATAATTATGATGTCTGATAATTCCCAAGTTTCCACTTCTTTTTCCGAACTCAATCTAACAGAACGCGATAAAAAGGTGATCTGGCATCCTTATACCCAAATGAAGAATGCGTTGCCGCACATCCCGATTGTGAGAGGTGAAGGGGTGTACGTTTTTGATGAGAACGGAAAACGGTATATCGATGCGGTTTCATCCTGGTGGGTGAATATTCATGGCCATTCACACCCTCACATCGCACAAAAAGTAGCCGAACAGCTCACTGTACTCGAACATGTAATTTTTGCAGGTTTTACACACGAGCCAGCTGTACTACTTGCGGAAAGGCTCTTGCCCATATTGCCTGGCAAACAAGATAAAGTTTTTTATACTGATAACGGATCAACAGCAGTAGAGGTAGCCTTAAAAATGTGCCTGCAGTACTGGGACAATAAAGGTACTCCTAAAACGAAGATTTTAGCTTTTAAAAATGCCTATCACGGCGATACTTTTGGCGCCATGTCAGTAAGTGGGCGCAGTATTTTTACCGATGCTTTTACTAGTTTATTATTCGATGTTGAGTTTATCGATCTGCCCGATGAGAGCAATATCTCACACCTTACATCTCACATCTCAAACCTTACAGATACCGCTTGTTTCATCTTCGAACCCCTAATTTTAGGTTCGGGTGGAATGTTGATGTACGAGGCCAAATATCTTGATGAACTGGTTGCTGCCTGTAAAAAAGCAGGTATCTTAATTATTGCTGATGAGGTAATGACGGGCTTTGGCCGGACAGGCACTTACTTCGCCTGCGAGAAATTAGAACACAAACCTGATATTATTTGTTTGAGTAAAGGTTTAACAGGCGGTACTATGCCTTTAGGTATCACGACCTGCACCGATGAAATATTTGAAGCCTTTTTAAGTGATGATAAATTAAAAACATTATACCACGGACATTCTTTTACTGCTAACCCGATTGCCTGTGTAGCATCTTTAGCAAGTTTAGATATTTTATTGCAGGAAGAAACACTGGCCAATATTAAAAGGATAGAGGCTAAACACGCTTTGTTTTTACAGGAGATTAAAGCGCATCCTAAAGTTAAAGCAGTTAGGCAAACCGGTACCATTATCGCTATTGAGTGGGAAACAGGAAATGAAACTTCTTATTTAAGTAATTTGCGTAATTTATTGTATGCCTACTTTTTAGATAAGGGGATTATATTAAGGCCATTGGGCAATATTATTTATATCCTTCCACCATATATAATCAGCGATGAAGATCTGGATTATATTTATACATCCATAAAATCGGCTTTAGAAGAAGTATAGGTGCTTTTAGGTCGTAGCGAGACGCTA
>NZ_JADCNK010000019.1:0-107290 GCF_014947265.1 Pedobacter sp. MR2016-19 | reverse complement strand
AGACGCTACGACCAGTATTAGTGCGACCCTACGATCAGTATTAAATTTGAAATACATTTCTTCTCATAAAATCAATTGAGTAAATAACTGCATAGGCAAATTTTAGTTTATTTTCTTTAAAAAAAAAAACTAACCCAAAGGCATTTTGCTCATGTCCATATAAAGGATACTCCATCTTTGACCATCCAGGTCAATAAAACCACAGCCATACATCCAGCCATCTTTGTATCCTGGCTCGCCATAGAGTGTACCGCCTGCAGCTACCACTTTTTGAGCAAGGTCATCTACTTCTTCCGGACTTTCTGCATCAAAAGAGAATAGTACTTCGCCGCCATTTCGTTTATCGGCAATACTTGTTCCTGCAAAACCCTCGTACAAAGCTTCTTCGAAAAGCATAATGGCTAAATTACTTTCTCCTACTAAAAAGCAGGCCGAATCTTCACGGGCACCATACTGTAGATTAAGCGTGAAACCAAGTTGCGTAAAGAATACTTTAGACTTGTTAATGTCTTTTACCGGAAGGTTTATCCAAAGTGATTTTGTCATAACGTTTTGTATTTTGTTGTAAGTAAAGATAGGTAAGGAATAATAGAGTTGTCCTTGCTAAAGGCGAAAAATTACAGGGGTATTTGAGACAATTTAGGCTATTATGGTTAGCTTATTTCTTATGGTTAAAGTATTGCTGCAATGTTGTGCGTTATGTGGCGATTCAATAACTTCGTCAAAAGATAAGCTATGAGCTATGAAAGTTGATGAATCCATGGCGTATGATAATACTACAATTTATACAATTTCTGTGGATGTTGTTCTGCGTAATTCAGAATTAAATTTAAAATATAACTATTGGATTGATAAATGGATAAATCGTTCTTGATCGGCGCCAATCCATCTGCCAGGTAATTTTTATCTGTAAAATAACCCATTCCATAAAATTTGCCGTTTTCTACTACCAGGCAACTAAATTCTTCCTCTTTTCTGCCTTCATCTACTAATGCAAAACTTGGTTGCTGATTCTGAACATCAATTAATGCAGCATTTAATTTTTTGTTGTAAACGGCCACGGTTTCTATTCCGCTGCAGGCACCAAAACATTGCCCATTTTCGTGTGCATAACATTTTGTAGCTGTTTTTTGTAAATAACAGAGCTTTGCACAAAGCTGGTATTTATTAACCAGTTGGTTTAAAAAATTATAACCTTCCAATAAACTGTTAAAACTCTGCAGGGCATTATTGTTCTTCTTATGTTTATCTATTGCTAAACGTAAATAACCGTTTTGATCTTCAAAAACGTATAAATCATACTTATGCTCATAACGTTTCATGGCCCGGTTGTTTTCAGGCCAAAGGCGCTTAATTTCATTGGCTTCTAAAATTAAGGCCATCAGTTCAGTTCCGCAGATCACGAAGTCGACATGATGGATGGTGCGTAAAAAATCCTGTCGCTGCCGGTTGGGTGTATTACCGGTAAAATGACTGGCTACGCGTTTTTTAAGGTCTTTAGCCTTACCCACGTAAACAATTTTGCCTTTACTATCTTTAAAATAGTAAACCCCAGGCTGATTGGGCAATCTTAAAATAGAAGCTTTATCTAAGTGCGGCGGTAAAACCTGCTCTTTCGATGTTTTCTTTAACATTTCTGGAATGATCCCTTCCAGATCATACTCCAGCAATAAGTTGAATAGGATGCTGGTGGCATCGGCATCTCCTGCTGCCCGGTGTCGGTTTTGAATCGGTATCTGCAAGGCGGTACAAAGTTTCCCTAAACTATAAGATGATTTACCGGGAATTAGTTTTCTGCTCAAGCGTACCGTACAAAGTTTTTTGCATTGTAAATCGTACCCTGCAGCTGCTAAATGATGTTTCAAAAACGAATAATCAAAGTTTACATTGTGCGCCACAAAAACCTTATCATTCAGCAACTGATAGATCTGCAGTGCAACATCAGCAAAAGTTGGCGCATCCTTCAACATGGCATTATCAATGCCGGTTAAGGCCGTAATGTAATCCGGGATCGGTTGTTTTGGATTGATCAGGGTAGTATAAGATTCAACAATCTGATTGCCATCATGGACATTAATAGCAACCTCGGTAATGCCATTTGCTGAGGCATGACCACCAGTGGTTTCGATATCTACAACTGCGTATAACATTAAAATAATTTGAAATACAAATCTATGCTAAAATAATTAGTATAAAAATAATTTTGATTATTTCTTTAGCATAAAAAAAGCGGTTACATATTTAACGTAACCGCTTCCGTATTTTGTATGTAGCTGTTATTTAAGTTTATTGAGTAGTTTGCTTAAATTAGGTTTAATACCTACAGAAATTGGTACAGTATTAAAAGCCCTGTTCTGGATCTTACTAAAACCATACATGTAACTGGCCTCCACAAATAAATTAGCACCACCAATATTGTATTCAATTCCGCCACCACCTTCGGCAATGCCTAAACTATTTGATTTATTATCCTGCGTAACCTGCAAAGTTGATGCATTAACCGCTGCCTGGGGGGTAAGGATAATTCCACCACCTGCACCTGCAAAACCATAAAAAGCCCATTTATTTACAATTTTACGGTAACCCAATGCCACATTTAATAAATAGGTGGTAGCTCTTCCTTTTTGAAGAGTATAGGTATATCCCGCATCTGGTGTAATCTGATTAAAAGTAAAGGCGTGTAAACTTACTTTGGGGTAAAGAAATAAACCACCATCGCCTAAACCCAGGTTTAAACCTAATGATGTTGAAAATTTAGGCTTAAAATAATCGGAAGTTTCACCCATGGGGAATGCAAAGCCAATTCCACTCATCGAGTAGAGTTTGTCAGGCCTGTTTTGTGCCATTACTTTGGTTGATACCATGATAGCCAACAATAGAACAGGTGTTAGTAGTTTTAATTTCATATCTGATTTTTTAATTTTCGGTTAAAGCATCTACTTTTCTGAGTAAATCTGCTATATTAAAAGGTTTTTCTAAATAATCATCGGGTTGGTATTTTTGTGATGTGATGTAATTTTCATCATATCTGGCCGATGCCATTATAATTGGTATATGTGCTGTTTCAGTATTTAACTTTAATTCTTTAAATACGGCACGGCCATCCATTCCATTTAACATGATATCCAAAATGATCAGATCGGGTCTAAAATCTTTTATCGTTTTAAAAATATACCGTGGGGAAAGTAGTGGATAAACTTTATAATGTTCGGTTTCTAATACTTCCTGGAAAACTTCTAATACATCTGGATCATCATCCACAATCAGCACTCTTTTCAAAACAGATAAATCAATTAAACAATAAATAGATTATCCTAATACAAAGTTTTGGACGTAATGTTTTGATTATGCATTAAAATGATTGGAGATGCTGAAGATGGGCGATAAAAGACTATATGATATCATCAGGACGGGGTTTTTCTTGTGGCAAATTGCTTTTGATAAAATTCGCGAAAAGTTCTGTAAAGGTGTCTGAAATGGTAAAAGATATTTCGCCCGAGAGCAGTATTTTATTATTAAGTACACTTTTGATATGCTGTTTTGCAATCACAACAGAAGGGGTAATCTGAATAAATGCAGAATGCTCTTTTAGCATTTTCAAGGTCTTGGTAAAATTAGATTTCGAACTCAAAAAAACATTTTTTGTCGTTTTAAACTGAATATCTTCTCCTATTTCCTCAACAGCAATTAACTCATTCAGGTCTATTCTTACCAGGTCGCCATTTTCTCCATGCAAAGGGATATAAAAGAAATGATCGTCTAAAATGGAAAAATGATGTTTTGCTTTTTTTCCGGTTGGGTAAAGGTTATTTATCGTTTTTGCTAAATGTAAAATAGAGTAGGGCTTAAGCAAATAGGCATCCGCCTCTACTTTAAAGGCATCAATGGCATACCTTGGGTGCGCAGTAGTGAAAACGAGGAATGTTGTTTTTTGCCTTAACAAGCTTGCAAGTTCTATTCCGGATAATGAGGGCATTTCGATATCCATAAAAATAATATCAACAGGGTTAGATGCCGATATCTCTGTCAGGGCTTTGAGCGGTTCAGTGAAAATTTGGATAAGCTCTAAATCAGGCAGCTTTTCCATATATGCCGTCAAGCTCTCTAGCGAATGAGGATCGTCATCAATAGCAATACAACTTATCGACATTTCTTATAGTTTAGTTGATGCAAATTACAATTTCAGGCATTAAAACGAAAAAAAAACATGTTTGCAATGTGTTTTTATGTATTCGGCAAGGAAAATAGCTTTTTTTTGAGATGATGTATGATTTGAAAATTTTAATTAAAATTATTAAAACAGTTCCTTATTATATTGTATAACCATATTACTTCGAAATATTTGTTTAACGGGTGACAGGTTGAATTAGGGAACAGGTTGAAGCTAAACGCTTGCAAGAAGGTAAATAGTGCAAAAGTCAAAATTCAATAAAAAAAATATTTAATTGCTTGTATCATAATATATTATATTTTGAAACGTATTAATTTATAGATATATTTAATAACAGAATAATTATCCTTAATTATTAAGACAATATCCTATGGAAAATAGAATCCGCAACCTCAACAGATTAAACGTATCTATTACAAAAAAGGTTATCGAACTGCAGGAACAAGGTTACGACTGTGATTTTCTTTTGCTGGCCAATGGTAGTTTGCAATGTATGCAAACAAATTTAAATTATCCGTTGAGTACAGTAGCCATCAAGCAGAGAGAACATGGCTACGATTTCTTCAGCCAATCTTATAAAAATGTTCATACCATAGAAACTGGTAATGGTGAAAAAGGTGTGTTACTTACCGAAAAGCTATTTTAACTTACTGTTTCCTGGCCTTCTGATTTATTCTTTAACCTAAGATTAATTTACTATCTCCTTTAGTGCCGATCATAGGCCACGAGAATAAACAAAGATGACATGCTTTCGAAGGTCTGTCTTAATGCCATCTGATTCGTTTCAACATTTCTTTTAGCAGGGTATAACCTGAGCCTAACATGATAAAAATTAAGGAACTTGTTTTTTATACACCTTATAGAATCAGAGCATTTAATTATTCATTTTTAACTATTTGCTCAGCGCCCCGAGGTAAGTCTTTCGATGTTCTCTTAAATAAATTGCTGCACATTTGAAAAACTTTTATCTTCTCTTTTTTGTTTAAGTTTTATTGAATATATTTAAACAAAATAATGACTTACTCCATTGCAGATCTTGAACAGCTTTCGGGCGTCCACTCTCACACCATCAGGATCTGGGAGCAACGTTATAATGCGTTGAGTCCGTTGCGATCTCAAGGCAATACGCGTTTATATGATGATCAGCAGCTTGTAAAACTATTAAACATTGTAACCTTAAATAAAAGCGGCTTAAAAATTTCTAAAATCTGCAGTCTCTCAGATGAACAGATTGATGAACTTCTCGACCAACAGTTTTCTCGTCCTGCTGATGATAAGCAAGATGATTATTATGTTTCTCAACTTATAAAGTATGGTCTGGCTTTTGATGAGTCCTCTTTTAATCATTTAATTGATCAATGTATCCATCAATTTGGGCTTTCTGACTGTTACCGGAAAATAATATATCCTTTGTTATTACGCCTGGGTTTAATGTGGCGAAAAGACGATATTTGTCCTGCGCACGAGCATTTTTTATCAAATATTATCCGTCAAAAAATATTCTCCCATATTAATAATCTTCCTTTAATTAAGCAATCAGGTCAGCGTTGGCTGCTTTTTTTACCAGAAGACGAAGATCACGATATTGGGCTTCTTTTTGCCAATTATATGCTGCGGATGCAGGGCCATCAGGTTATTTTTTTAGGTAGCAAAGTCCCGCTGGATTCGATTAGCCGAATATTTTCAACCTTAAATGTTGGCCATGTTCTGCTTTTTATGATAAAATCCCAATTAGCGTCTGTAGCACAACAATATATCGATCAATTGTCTGAAATATGCTCAGCCACTAAAATCCACCTTGCTGGGAATAGTGAGGTTATCGGTAAACTAAACCATATCGATCACATCAACTGGATTAAAACACTTGATGAATTTGAAAAAACAATAGAATACCCTGTTTTACATGAAAGAAATTTTTGATCAACTATCTGCCGATTGTAGCCGGCTTACCACTAAATCATATAGTACGAGCTTTTCGTTTGGAATTTATTTTCTTGGTAAAGAACTACGCCAACCCATACATGCTATTTACGGCTTTGTACGTTTAGCAGATGAAATTGTAGATAGCTTTCATCATTATGACAAGAAATTTTTATTAGCAAAATTTAAAGAGGATACTTTTGAAGCCATTAACCTGGGCATAAGTTTAAACCCTATCTTAAATTCATTTCAAAAGGTTGTGAATCAATACCAGATAGATATGGAACTGATTGTTCTTTTTCTAAGAAGTATGGAAATGGATCTTTCCACACAGAAATATACTCCTGAACTTTACAACGAATACATTTTAGGCTCTGCAGAAGTAGTAGGGTTGATGTGCCTAAAAGTTTTTACCCATGGTAGCGATGTAGGTTATGAACAGTTGAAACCTTATGCCATGAAATTGGGTTCTGCATTTCAGAAGGTTAATTTTTTAAGGGATGTTAAAGCTGATCATCAAACACTTAGCCGGAATTATTTTCCTAATGTTAATCTGGCAGCATTTTGTGATAATCAAAAAAGAGAAATCGAAGAAGAAATTGAAACAGAATTTGCGATGGCACTAACTGGTATTAAGCTATTACCTGCTGCTTCCAGAAATGGCGTATATTTGTCGTACATTTATTATAAAAAACTATTTGCAAAGATAAAGCGCTTAAGTGCTGAAAAAATCATGACTGAACGGATCAGGATTTCGAACACCCATAAGGTTGGTTTGATGTTTGATTCGATTATCCGTAATAAGTTAAATGTAATTTAAATGGAAGAGCAAGTTATTCTGGTTGATCTGGATGATGTGCCCAGAGGGCAGATGGGTAAGATGGAAGCGCATGAAAAAGGTATGTTACACCGTGCTTTTTCTGTTTTTATTTTTAATTCTAAATGCGAACTGCTGCTGCAGCAAAGAGCACTGCACAAATACCATTCGATGGGCTTATGGACGAACACCTGCTGCAGTCATCAGCGGATTGGAGAAAGTAATATCCTCGCGGCTAAGAGGAGGTTGATGGAAGAAATGGGGATCGATTGCGAATTAAGCTTTTTGTTTAAATTTACTTATAAAGCAATATTTGAAAATGGCTTAACGGAACATGAGATAGACCATGTTTTTTTTGGCATGAGCGATAAATTACCCATTATAAATCTGGATGAAGTAGCATCCTTTAAGTATGTGGATCTGGAAACTTTAACAAAGGATATTGAGGTTAATCCAAATGCCTATACACCATGGTTGAGAATCTCTTTAGCTCAGGTGATCGCACATGCATCAACAGCTAAAACAAAAAACGGGCATACAGCCTAAGCCATATACCCGTATCTAAATTAACGCTCTCGAGGACAAATATAAGGCTACTTTTGAAAATTCCTAAAATTTAATATTTCTTTTACTTTAAGATTATAGTTCGATGTAACGTAAAAGGTTTTACTATAATTTAAATGCTTAATATTTAGTGTTTTATGTTTTTTGCTAAAAAAATAAGCTAAAGAATATTTTTTAGCTAGAGATATAGTTTTTGGCATTTTTCGCAAAAGTAAGTCTGACGATGTGTTTTGCCAAGTTCCTTTTTCTCTATATTGTGTTTAAGCGGGCACTCTTTCTGATTGTATACCTCCCAATGTTTACTTAATGTATTTTCCTTTTTCCATTTTAAAAAATCGAAACTATAATTCCTGGACTCCTTAACTAATGCCTTTAATTTTGCAGGTGGTAAATTTTCAATTTTGGTCAGGGGATGTATACGCGTACGGTACAAGACCTCGTTTTTAATAATATTACCTACTCCGCTAAAAATTTGCTGATCAAGCAATATGTCGCAAACAAGTATTTTGGGGTTTTCTTTCAATGTTTTAATAGCTGTGCTACTACTCCATTCATCAGCCATTACATCGTTTTCCCAATTGTAATGTTTTTTAACGTTTCCTTCCAAAAGGTCAACTTTGCAGGTATAGAAATTTAATTCATCTTTTTTGAAGATCAGTCCTAGTTTTAATGGCGTTTTTTTGCGCTCGTTAATTAAATAACTGCCAAACAGCATAAAATGAATACGGATGGTGAAATCGTTAAAACAGATCAGAAAATGTTTACCCCAGCTTTTAAAATCCTGTATTTTTTGATGGAGCAATCTATCTGTGTCGAAATCTACATTACCCGCCACTTCCAGCACTTCTGGTTTACCCAGATGAAGCTCCTTGATTAAATCTTTTAATATTACGATTGATGGACCTTCAGGCATATTATTCTTCCTCCAGTTTCTGGAATTTATATTTGTCTTTAATATTGCTGTTAAAATATCTCCCTTTTGATCCGGATGCCTTTAACATCTTGTAAATCTTTCCTGGAACATTTTTGTAGAGATAAACCATGCCGGTTACAAAAATGATTTTTAAGGTTTCTGTAGCCTTATCATAACTAAAATATTTAATTACTGATGATGGCATAATATCAGGTTATACCTTATAAAACAGCGACCGTTATAAATGGTTTCAATCATTCTTAAGTGTTGCTTCTTCTTTCTGAGCTTTGATTTTCTCTTTCTTCAAATCGATACGGATAATGTTGTATAAGCTCATATACACGTTTGCTATCCATACTATCGAAAAAAAAGAAATAATATAGCCACGCCAATCTGGGTAAATTAATGTGAATTTGGTAATAAAGAGCAGTATTAAGGTTACATAGTGACTAAAGCAGTATTCACATGTAAATACATAAAAAAATTTCCTTTTTACCAGTTGATTGCAGTTTTTAGAGCGATTTACGCAGAATTCACGTGCTTCTCTGAAAATCTCTTCTTTGGTAACTGTCCACGCGATGCAGGCTACAGGCAAAGCCATAATGAAGAGATAATAAAGGTGTGTTTCCATAGTAATCAAATTGGATTATAAATACAACCTTTAACACTTGAAAATGTTTAATTAAGCAACGAACATTTTAATCACATTTATGTTAAATAAAATATAGCTAATTATTTATTTTATGGAAAGATCAGAAATTATATCTCTATTAGAGGTAATTAACCAACAGGTAAGTTCTTCAGTTTTAGGTGGCATGGAAGAAGAATATGAAGAGTTGGAAAGCATGGGGCTGATTAAAATTAACCGCGAATCGGTGCAATGGTCGTCTGCGATAACTCCTGCCGGCATTGCTTATTTGGGGCATGATTAGGACAGATTGGAATATTTTTACCACAGAGAACACAGAGTGAAGAGCGCGGAGATCACAAAGCTGCCAGTGGCTGTCGATACTGGAAAAGGTTTAACCACGAAGATTTACAAAGAAAAATTCCAGAGAAAGCAGATTAACATTTATTTTTCAGTCTGAGTAATAATTTATGGTATAAAATCAATATAAATGACAAGGTAATTTTAAGATACGATCATCCTCGATGAATCGTCAATCCCAACTTGATTGGGAATCGTAATGCAAGTGCTTTAAGATTCCCGCCTGCGCGGGAATGACGAACGTGCTAATGGATTCTATCCTATGGTAGGGTAGTCGGAGACCATTTAAATAAATTAAATCCTTGACCATATAAGAAATATAAGGTCATGTAAGGTTACATGTTTTGTATGGTTAAAATGATTTGGAATCTGTGTAATCATTCAATATCAAGATTATTTTAATTTAACTACTGTTAGTGCCCAATAGCCCTGATGGCAATGGAAATCCCTTTTGGATGATTGTTGAATTGTCTGATTTAATGATTTTAACCAAAAGGATTGAAATGTACAGCAGGACTGAACCCTTGATAATGGTTACTGGTATTGCGCTTCAAAAAAATAACTACAACTTTTAACGATTGATCTGCAGATCTCTTATCAGGATCTTTACGACTAAACTTTGACTAATTTATTGTTGGAATTCTGCTAAATTTGCAGCAAGTTTAGAATTGTGCCCTAAATAAAATAAATGGCTATTCTATCTGCAGATATGAACGATTTACAACTTAGAACGGTAAATGTAACCAGATACGTTACGCCTTTGCGCGAAGGAGGATCTATGCCTGCCATTGCCGAGGCTGATGATAACTTTTTATATGTACTGAAATTTAGAGGGGCGGGGCAGGGTACCCGGGCTTTAATTGCAGAGCTAATTGGTGGCGAAATTGCCCGTTATTTAGGTATGCGCGTACCTGAATTGGTTTTTGCCAATTTAGATGAAGCTTTTGGGAGAACAGAGCCCGACGAAGAAATTCAGGATTTGCTAAAAGCCAGTGTGGGTTTAAATTTGGCATTGCACTACTTATCTGGCGCAATAACGTTCGACCCGACTGTAACTACGGTAGACGCTAAACTCGCCTCGCAGATTGTATGGCTTGATTGTTTTTTAACCAACATGGACCGTACCTGCAGAAACACCAATATGTTAGTGTGGCATAAGGAACTTTGGCTAATCGACCATGGCGCTGCATTATATTTCCATCATTCCTGGCAGAACTGGGAAGAGCAGGCTATTAAACCTTTCTTTTTGGTAAAAGACCACGTATTGTTACCATGGGCTACTGAACTGCAAAGTGTAAATGAAGAATTTAGTAAACTACTTAATGCTGAAAAGATCGAAGCGGTTATTAATTTAATTCCTGATGACTGGTTGGAAGGCGAAACGAACTTCGAAAGCAAGGTAGAACACCGTAATGCCTATACGCATTTTCTTACTACCCGATTAGCTCACTCAACTATATTTTTAAAAGAAGCACAGCATGCAAGGGAAATTCTTATTTGAGTATGCTGTGATTCGCGTAATGCCCAGGGTAGAACGTGAAGAGTTTATTAATGTTGGCATTATTTTGTTTTGCGCGAGGCAAAAATTTCTAAAAAGTGTTTTTTTTCTGGATGAGAAAAGAGTAAAGGCTTTTTCTGCAGAGATAGATTTAGAAGAGCTAAAAGAGAATTTATGTGCTTTTAAGAGAATAAGTACGTCTGCAAAAGGATCAGGACCCATTGGTCAATATGACCAGGCTTCCCGGTTCAGGTGGCTTACGGCAACCAGAAGTACCGTAGTGCAGTGCTCTAAGGTACACCCAGGCTTTTGCGATGATGCGGAAGAGACTTTATTGAGGTTGCACCAGGAGCTGGTTCTGTAGCGCATGGCGCTAAGCGCTAAGCGTTTGAACTACCTTTAAAACAAAATATATTCAGTTCCTGAACAATCCAACAATTAATCAGTTTACAATTGGCAGTCTTCAGTTATCAAGCAAGCAATCAATTTAACAATCAAGCAATTCAACAATTAACTAATTTCCACAAATAACCCATCTACCTTGCCAAAAGAATATTTCAAAAAACTTCAGGATCTGCTCGATACCGAACGCAACGAAGATTTACAATCGTACCTAAAACTTACTGAAAATACTTCGGCTGCCGATAGGAGGGCCTTGGGGCTGACCTGGTATCCTATTGCAATCAGGAATACAGAAATAGGCCGTGGCGATTATTTAACTGTTGAACTGGAAAGAACTACCCATCAGGATTTTTCCCATCAGTTCCGTTTTGGTTCTGCTGTGGTATTATTTTCTAATCACGATGCTAAAGAAGATCGGATAGAGGGAATTATAACGCATCAAAGTGGTAGCAGAATGAAAATCAGCTTCCGTGTTGATGAATTACCAGATTGGACCAGAGATGGCAAACTCGGCGTAGATTTACTTTTTGATAATAACAGTTACGACGAAATGCAGAGCGCCCTTAAACAGGCTACGCATCTGGCAGAAAATGAATCAGAAAATAAACTGATCCGTATTTTAACGGCAGGAGAAAAACCATCATTTCAGGGAGAAGAGAAATTTATCATTCCCAATACACTAAACGACTCGCAGCAATTAGCGGTGAATAAAATTATCGCAGCCGATCATCTTGCTGTAGTTCATGGTCCGCCAGGCACCGGAAAAACAACAACACTGGTACATGCCATAAAATCATTGATTAAACACAGTGATCAAAAAATCCTGGTGGTAGCGCCAAGTAATACCGCTGTTGATTTACTTACAGAGAAGTTAGCTGCTGAAGGGTTAAAAGTAATCCGTGTGGGCAATCCGGCGAGGGTTTCGGAAAGATTGCTTGCAGCTACTCTGGATCATCAAATGGCCGATCATCCGGAGATGAAAACCATTAAAGCTTTAAAAAAACAGGCCAGTGAGTATAAAAATATGGCCCACAAATACAAACGGAGTTTTGGTAAAGCAGAACGCGACCAGCGCAAGGCACTGTTTGATGAAGCACATAAAATTGGAAAAGAAGTGGAAAAGACGGAGCAGTATATTATGGATAATCTGTTTACCAAAGCACAGATTATCACTGCCACTTTAGTAGGTGCTAACCATTATACCGTTCGAAATTTGAAATATAATACGATTGTGATTGATGAGGCAGGTCAGGCCTTAGAACCAGCTTGCTGGATACCAATTTTAAAGGCGCAAAAAGTAATATTGGCCGGGGATCATTTCCAGCTTTCGCCAACTGTAAAATCTAATGAAGCAGCCAGAAATGGTTTAAGTAATACTTTATTAGAAAAAGCGGTAAATCTTCATCCAGAATCAGTTGTATTGCTAAATGAACAATATCGGATGAATAAAGACATTATGGGTTATTCATCCCAAGTATTTTACAAAAATGAATTAAAAGCCCATGAGTCTGTTGCCGATCAATTATTATTTACTGGCGATGAACCGATTCAGTTTATTGATACTGCAGGTTGTAGTTTCGACGAAAAGTTAGATGGAACCAGTACAACCAATCCAGATGAAGCCGCGTTTTTGGTTAAACATTTAACGCACCTGGTTGGCAATTTATCCGCTATTTCTACAACAGATGCCTTTCCATCCATTGCAATTGTTTCGCCTTATAAACAGCAAGTTCAGATTTTAAATGCCCTGGTTCATGAAAATGAAATTTTAATTCCATATCGACATAAAATTGCGGTAAATACCATTGATAGCTTCCAGGGGCAGGAGCGTGATGTGGTTTATATCAGCCTGACCAGGAGTAATGGCGATGGAAGTATAGGGTTTTTATCAGATACGAGGAGAATGAATGTGGCCATGACGAGGGCCAGGAAAAAGCTGGTTGTGATTGGCGATAGCGCTACCTTATCGAAATCTAATTTTTATGCGGAGTTTATCCAATATGCAGAAAAACTGAATGCCTACCACAGCGCCTGGGAATTTATAGACCTGTAAGCTAAACCTTTTCGAGTTTCTTTTCTTCTGCAAGTTTGCCCGATATACTTGCCCCTGCAATTAACAGTTCGTGCGTAATGGTTTTGGTGTATTCTGTAATTTCGGATTTAAAATCTTTTACTGATGAGCCGGAACGTATTTCTTCCAGTCTTTTTTCCCATTGTCCGGTAAGCTCTGCCTGCGCAATTTGTTTATCTTTAACCACTTCGTAAACAGCTAAACCTTTATTGGTAGGTACGAGATTTCGCTTTTCCCTTGTAATATATTCTCTGGTAATTAACGTTTCGATAATAGATGCCCGGGTTGCGGGTGTACCTAAACCACTATCTTTCATAGCATAACGTAATTCTTCGTCTTCAATCTCTTTTCCACAGGTTTCAAGCGCTTTTAATAAGGAAGCCTCGTTATACATTGGCTTTGGTTTAGTCTGTTTTTCTAAAAGAGATTTTTCAGTAATAGGCAATTGTTCGCCAACAGCAACTTTAGGTAATGCTGCATTGTCTTCATCTTTTTTATCATCTTCAGGATCGTTAAAAACAGCCCGCCAACCTGCAGAACGAATTACAGTTCCATTAGCCACAAAAGTAACTCCCGATTGAATGGTTATTTTGGTTAACTCTTTGATACATTCCTGGTGAAATGCCTCGATCATACGTCCAACAACCATATCGTACAGCGCTTGTTTATCCGGACTCAATCCATAAGCCTGTTCGCCAGTCGGTAAAACAGCATGGTGATCGGTTACTTTTTTAGCATTGACACTTCTTTTATTTAAAGTAATGGTTTGCAGAAACTGTGCTTGTTTTCCAAAGTCAGCATGATCGGTGAATTTTGCAATCAGATCCGGAACGCCGGCAAAAACATCATCGCCAATATAGCGCGACCCGGTACGCGGGTAAGAAACCAATTTGCTTTCATAAAGGTTCTGCAAGATATTAAGTGTTTGATCAGCAGTATATCCTTTTTTCTTATTGGCTTCCTGCTGCAAACTGCTTAAGTCGTGCAGTAGTGGAGGGGGTTCTTTTCTTGGTTTAGCTTCTACAGCAGTAATGTTTCCGCCTGTTGGAAAGCCAGAGGCCACATCCTCTACAAGCGCAAATAACTTTTCTACCTCTTCCTTTTCCTTATAATTTGAGGTTGATATAGCCTTAAAAACCTGCTCATCCTTAGCCAGTAAAATGCTGATCTGGTAATAGGTTTGAGGAACGAAATTTTTAATCTCTAAAAAACGGGCACAAATCATCGCGAGGGTAGGTGTTTGTACGCGACCCAGCGAAAGGACTGTTCTATTGCCTGCAGAAATACTTAGTGCCTGTGTAGCATTCATTCCCACCAGCCAATCAGATTCTGAGCGACAATGAGCCGAATTAAATAAAGTATCGTAATCTGTTCCGGGTTTTAAATTTCTGAATCCATCTTTTATAGCTTCATCTGTTTGCGAAGAGATCCAAAGGCGTTTAAATGGTTTTTTGCATTTCAGGTAATAATAAATGTACCTGAAAATCAATTCACCCTCACGCCCCGCATCTGTTGCTACAATAATTTCGCTCGCCTCATCAAAAAGTTTTTTTATCGTGTCTAATTGTTTGCGCACTGCCGGATCTTCTACAAAACCATCTTTCGTTTTAATTTTCCTGACAGCAAGTTTGAACTTTTGTGGAAGCATGGGTAAATGTTGCTTCCTCCAGCCAATAAAACCATAATCCTGAGGAGGAGCCAATTGTAATAAATGCCCAAATGCCCAGGTAAAAGAATACCCTTTACCTTCAATGTATCCATCTTTTCTGGTGGTTGCTCCGAAAACTTTAGCAAGTTCACGACCAACAGAAGGCTTTTCTGCAATTACAATCTTCATGAATGGGCTTATCTTCTCAAGCGCAAAGATGATTAAAATATTGGCAACAGATTAAAAAAATTACTCACAATGCCTTTTAACATTCATTTTGATAAACAATTATCAGATAACTTTGTCCATTATTTGGATTGGCAATTTTTATATCGGATTGATTAACAATTTAATAATATCACCATCTAACTGCTTGCAATTATTTTAATGAATGGATAAAATTTACGAACTGAAAGGAAATAATATTAAAGTTGGACTCGAGCCTCAATTAATTCGTGTGTACAGCAATGCTCAACTTTGGGCTTATCTGGCAGGAAAAGCAGATGCAAGGCTTGAGCGGTTCGAGCTTTTGGTCAATACAATTAAAGCCGATTATGAACAGCATTTCGGTAAAAAACTTGCTATTTCTAACGCTTCGCTGATTGTAGAAATCCTGGTACATGTGTACTGCGATTACCTGGGTTTATGCTTTAACCGTATTGTACAAATAAGATGGATTCAGGATTTCGTTAAAAAACTGCTCAAGCGTGCGGAGGTTGTAGATTGTGGTGAAAAAGAGGTAGACAGCAACCGTTGGGTTTGGGATTTGCTTGCAGGCAGCAAATCACTTTTCATTAACATCCTGCCTAAAAAACTAAATGCCAAAAATATTAAACACCATTAATCCATTTGAGCTGCTAAAATCTGTTCCTGATTCAGTATAACACTTGCCGCAAGTGTTTCATTTAAAAATGATGAATTGTACTGCTGGTCTGAATTATTGATAAACAGCACCGTCCGGTCTGAAATGGTATTGATGACCTGATCGGCGAGTTTAGCAGGAACAGCAGGGCAACCCTGGCTTCTGCCCAATCTACCTAATTGATCGATGCTTTTTTGACTTACATAACTGGCGCCATGAACCACAATTGATCGTTCTCTGGCATTGCTGTTAAAACCTTGATCCATGCCATCCAACTTGATCGAACGACCGTGTTTGCCACTATAAATTTCGCCGGTTAAATAGAAGCCTAAACTGCTCTGGTTTGAGTTGATGTTATTCGAGAAAGATGAAGGCTTATCGCCACCACTGTTTTGCCCATGAGCTACCCAGGTATTTAATACCAGTTTTTTGCTTGCAAGATCGATAATGTATAAACGTTTTTTAGTGCTTTCCTGATCGAAATCAGCAATTGTTAAAATAGATTTAGCATGTAATAAACCAGAATATTTCATGTTATAAAACCCGGTTAATGCCTTTTCGAAAACCTGTTCATTTAATCCTGCAGAATCTAAATGAATTTCGTGGTATATATTTAAGATGTATTGATTGTACAGACTGTCTGCCGCTATATTTTTAATTGTATCTTGTTGTGTTTGGGGTCGATCTATCGCTTTCCAACTTGTTCCGACAATGCTCATGCCCACTAAAAAAATCGTAGCAATGTCCAGGATGTATTTCTTCATTCAGTATGGTTTAGTTTGATGTTGAGTTATTTATACGGTTGTTTTGCTTAAATGTTGCCCAAATCAATTCTGTAGTGCTACAATTACATTTGGTTTTACATTCTTGTGACTTAAGGCATGAGCATATATAGCTTTTAGGAATTTAAATTTAACTGCTGAAAATGGATATCGCTAACAATCGCTTTTATTTTGTGTTATGTATTAAACCTGTATTATGAAAATTTTATTAACCGGAGCGAACGGTTATATCGGCACCAGACTAATCCCTTTATTGTTAGAAGAAAAGCATGAAATCGTTTGTATGGTTAGGGATAAGCGCAGGTTTGTTTCAGCTTCTGATTTAAGTGATCAGGTGAAGGTTATTACAGGTGATTTACTGGATGCAGAAAGCTTAAACGAAATTCCAACAGATATTGATGCCGCATATTACCTGGTCCATTCCATGTCTTCAAGTCAAACAGGTTTTTCTGATATGGAGAAAGCTTCTTCCGAAAACTTTTCGGCAGCCATACGAAAAACCAATTGCAGGCAGATTATTTATTTAACTGGCATTGCCAATGACGAACATCTATCTAAACATCTGGGGTCAAGGTTAGCGGTAGAGGAAGAACTTAAATCATCAGGAAAAGCCTGCACCATTTTAAGAGCGGCTATTATTATCGGCTCGGGAAGTGCCTCATTTGAAATTATTAGAGATTTAACTGAAAAAATTCCTTTCATGATTACGCCCAAATGGGTGGAAACGCTTTGTCAGCCGATTGGTATTCGCGATGTATTGTCTTATTTGGTAGGTGTTTTGCATCATGAGAAAGCATTTAATCAGACATTTGATATTGGCGGACCTGATGTGCTAACCTACAGGCAAATGCTTTTGGGCTATGCTAAAGAACGTGGGTTGAAACGATGGATCATTACTGTTCCGGTACTAACACCCCGACTATCTTCTTTATGGTTGAATATGATTACACCTGTACCTTATTCGTTAGCCCGTAGTTTGGTAGATAGCATGAAGAATGAAGTAATATGTAAAGATAACCGTATCCAGGAAGTTGTACCAATAAAATGTTTAAGCTATGCAGAAGCTTTGCACTTAGCTTTCGAAAAGATCGACCAGAATTCTATTGTTTCGAGCTGGAAAGATGCCCTGAACCGTGGTTATTTAAATTCTAATTTTATGGATCAGATTAAGGTGCCACAAAATGGAACCTTAGAATACAAAGTAAAAATGCCATTCGAACGTAAAGCCGAAGAGGTATTTGAAAATATTTGGAGTATCGGAGGGAATAGGGGTTGGTATTTCATGGATTGGCTGTGGCATTTGCGTGGCTTTTTAGATAAAATGTTTGGTGGAGTAGGTACCAGAAGAGGCAGGACCAGCAATACCGATTTACAGGCAGGAGATGTACTCGATTTCTGGCGCGTACTGCTTGCCGATAAAAAGAGTAAAAGATTGTTACTATATGCTGAAATGAAAGTGCCTGGTGAGGCATGGCTTGAATTAAAGCTGGTAGAGTTTCATGGAAAAGCTTTTTTATCGCAAATCGCTACTTTCAGACCAAAGGGTTTATGGGGTAGAATGTATTGGTATGCCATGTGGCCATTCCATATTGTTTTATTTAAGGGGATGGCCAGGGAGATTACCACTTACAAGCCCGATAATTAAATCTATTTGCCTATTTTTGCTGCATAAACAATGTAAAATGCCAAACGAAGAAAATGATTACTCTTTCTGGACCAAATACAAGAGATTTGCTTCAACAGAAATTTTGATGTACCTGATCATGATTATTGGTATTGGCCTCGGGATTATTTTTTTAAGCTAAAGACTGTTTTTTATGATTTGTTACAGGTATATCTCAGCCTATTTTTTTAAGCTGAGTGCTAATTTTAAATAATCAGCAGCATTTACTTCATTAATGAATTTTGAAAACTCATTATACTGCGCTGCGGCAAATGTGCCATCGTTGAGTATAAATTTCCGGTAATAGGTTAGTTTGTTGCCTTCTAGGCCAGTCTTACATACATATTCCCCGAAAGGGCTTTTAAAAGTTTTGTCTTGTCCAATAATCAATTCCTTAATTACATTATCTGGCAAGGTATAAACAATGGTATCTTCATCTGTATAACCGCGGTTAATGTAAACGGGTAGAGTTCTGTTCTTTATTTCAGGGATTGATCGTTTTACGTTAAAAGCATTGAGCTGTAAAAACATCTTATTCCCATTCACCGGAGCGTAATTTCTGATATTAATGCTTACTTCCTCTGTTAATTTCGGCGATATATCTTTTTTCTGCGCAAGGGAAACTGCCTCGAAATCGATATTATCAATGTTATAGGCTTCTTTTAATAATTTATGCTGTTCGGTTATCGATTTCCCAATTAAAGATTCCTGATTTTCATATTGTGAACCCGAATAAACAGTATTCATTTTTCCCGATATACTGCCGTCTAACTGAACCGTTAAGTCAGCCCTACGGATCTGCAGATTCTCTGCGGTTGTTAATTTTGGCGTATGCAATAGTTTGCCCCCATCGGCAGTACAGGCCAGTACCAATCGATCATCAGTAAAATCGCTTAAAAAGCCGAAGGGGATTTTTTGGCTGGTGCATTCTAACCAGGTGGTATCACCCTTTAATGGCATACATAGGATGATATGATTGCCTTGCACCATACTGGCGTATGTTGGGTCCATACTTTTCTTTTCGGAACCAGCTGATACTACACAGTAATAAGAATCTATGTTTGCCGCACTGAGCAGGCTTTGCATGTAATTTACCAAAGCTTTACAATCGCCATAGCCCAAACGGTCTACTTCACTTGCTGCAATGGGTTGAAAACCACCGATACCAATCTGTACGCTGATATACCTGGTTTTATCTTGTAAATACTGATAGATTTTACGCGCCTTATCTTTGTCCGTTTTTTCATTTTTTACCAGATCTTTTACCATTTCAATGGTAGCAGGTGGCAGGGCTTTGCGTTCTGCTAACAAATCGTCGTAAATCCATTTACCCAGCTCTTTCCAGTTGGTATAACTGCCTTTATGGTTGTAATAATAAAACGTTTGCGGCGCAATCTGGATATTGGTTGCATAGGTTTCGTGTGCCGGGCTATAGGGTTCAGTTTTAACGGCCAGGATATTATTTACTTTCCAAATTGTTTTTTTCTGCTTCTCATCAGTTAAAACTTCTGGTGTTCCGCTATAATTATTGGTTTTAATTCTTACTTGGTCTGTCGGCTTACAAATAAAAGTATAGGTACTTTTTTCCACTGAAACATCATCTGCTGGTTTAGGATTCCAATCAGGAATAATCAGATTTTGCTTATTTCTAATTTCATAATTGTAAACCAGGGTATAAGGATATTGGTTTACTAACGGCAGGTAGTGTTTTACACGGCTATCAACAAATAAGGAGAACCCATCGGCCGCACTCATGTCAGCAAAATCATTCTGAGAAAACTTGTTGGTGAGTTTGCCAACGCTATTGTAAATTTCTCCCTTTATACTTTTAATCGAAATATTTTTATCGTAATAGATGGCTAAACGGGCTTCATCCTCTCCATTTTGGTTAAAAACTGTAATGGCTTTTTTTACATTGAGCATTACGTTATCAGGTGAGCGCATATCGACAGTTATTTCCTCATTGCGGATACAGGCATTGGCGCGGTTACGGAGGTTCAATGAAATTAGATCAACATCATAATTGTCTTGAGCAAAGCTTATTACAGAAACTAAAAGGAAGGAAAACGTGGTGAATAGGAATCTCATTTAATTCGCCTTTTTTAATAAAAATTCTGTTTTCTGGTTCTGGATGATTTTGCTATAGAATTCCTTTAAGAAAAGATATTCTTCAGGCTGATAGATAGCATTGTTAAACTGTAAAATCTGACTCATCGAAATGGTGTTTTCATCTAAACCCGTTTGCAATAAATACCTTCCGCCAGCATTAGGTAATGCTATGGCCATATCTTTTGGTTTTTCCAGCAATTGATATTTTTCTGGTAAAAGCACATTGATGATAATCCGTTCATCAGATGCTGCACCTAGATCAACGGGGTAGGTTCGTTCATTTAAATTAAACGGATTTTTTGAAATGGTATTGATAAAAAATGGACTGAAATAAAACTGATCTTTATTGGTGCCATCGTTTATGGTAAATTCTACCTCGTATTTCTCTACCAAAGAATTTTCTACACTATCCAGGTTCGAAATTTGATGATCCAGGATCTTAATTCGGGTTAACCGTTCATCCAGTTTCTCTACATATTCATCCGGAGAACTGTAACGCAGAATGTCTTTACGTTTGCTATATGCCGCATAACCCATTGTATGGGTGGTTAAAGTACCAATAATTTTTCCATCGGTAGTCATTTTTCCCGTAAGGATATAACTGGTAGTTGCTTTCTGGCTCGCCATTAAATCGATCCAGTAAGATGGTTTTTTTAAGTTGATTACTCTGCCTTGATCGTTAATACACCGCAACGGTAATAACCCGAAGGGTAACAGTGGCTCTGTAGCATCCAATAAATAACTTTTATCGGCAATATTTACTTTGGCTACCAGGTAATTAAAATCACTCATAACCGGGTAAAGCTTGTTTACTGTTCCATTATCACGGGTAGAAAGGATAACAGCCTCTGCATCTAAACCAGCTGCAGAAAGTGCTGCAATTAAGCTCAGGTTAACATCTGCTACGTTACCCGATCTGTTTTCTAATGCCTTTTTGATGTTATCTTCTGCGTACTTTCCGTAATAATTATTCCACTTGATCTGTTTTTTAATGTAATTATAAATGGCTTTTGCTTTATCCAAATCGGTAGTAGTTCCTTTTGTGATTTCTGGAATGAGCTCTTTAAAAACGTCTTTCCTTTTCATCTGGTCGCCCAGTGTTTTATAGGATGACAGCTCATAATCAATATCTTTCCACGTTTTGGTATAGGACGTTTTACTACCATTTAAATTCTGAACATCAGAAAGCTCGAAGTAGATGGCCGATTTGAAGTTACTCGGAGCAGTCATGTTATCTTCCTCAATAAATGCCGGAATATTTTTCATCACGTAGGTAATTTTTGAGCAATCGATAGCAACGCCTGAAAGCCTTAAACATTCTTTGCTCAATTCTGATTTTTGATCAGTCAGTTTTTGAAATCCGCGTAAAGAAACGTTATAGTTGTAAATCCCTGGAATATAAACCAAATACTCGCTAATCACCTTTGGAATGTCGCCTTGAAACTCCCATGTTCTGAAATTAAATAAGTTGGGCGATTTTAACCTGTAACTATATTCAATTATTGAGCCTTCTTTGAGGTTCGGAAGGGTAAACTTGGTCAGTCTGGTGTATTTTGAACGGTTTTCTGTGAAAATGGCCTTCCTGTCCATAATGGTTTCAACAAAATTATTGTCTACATAATTAAAGGTAGAAGCTTTTAAATCACTGATCGTCTCTTCGCGGGATTCATCTTTATAGGTTGGAATAACAATATTAGCTTCTTTAAAGCCTTCTTTATTGTAGATTTTGATTTTTACATGCTGTTCAAAAATCAACTCTAAACTGCCTGTAATGTCGTCCCATTGAATTGATGCGGTACCAAATTCTTTTAAAACAATCGCATTCGCATTACTGTCTAATTTTTTTCTGTCGAATTCGTAATCATCATAGCTGATTGCTCCGAAGTTAAAGCTTTGAGCATGAGTGGTTAACGATAAAGACAGGAGGAATAGTATGGGGAATATTTTATTCATTTGAGCGTGTATAAATTGTCGCAATTTAACCCTACAAAGTAACATTCTAAAATAATTTGAAAATTAAATTTATAATTAATAAAGCTGTTTTACAGAACTAATGAAACCTTTTTAGCATTTTTGAAAAAAAGAATTTGACATTCCGATTCAAATCTAATGTCGCAAATCTCACATCATAAGAAATGAAATTAAATTTAAAGCGCCCTTTAGCATTTTTTGATTTAGAAGCTACTGGAGTTAATGTTGGAGCTGACAGGATCGTTGAAATAGCGATTTTAAAAGCCATGCCAGATGGTTCTGAACTTGTTAAAACCTGGCGCGTAAATCCGGAAATGCCAATTCCTTTGCAAACTTCATTAATACACGGTATTTATGATGAAGATATTGCGAACGAGCCTACCTTTAAAACTTTAGCTGCAGAAATTGCTGAATTTATTGGAGAAAGTGATCTGGCAGGATACAATTCAAACAAATTTGATATCCCTATGCTTTTAGAAGAATTTTTAAGAGCTGAGGTGGATTTTGATATGAACAACCGCAAGTTTGTTGATGTACAGAATATCTTCCATCAGATGGAGCAACGTACCTTAAAAGCGGCTTATAAATTCTATTGTCAGGAAGATTTAATTAATGCGCATGCTGCAGAAGCAGATGTTATAGCAACCTATAAAGTTTTACTTGGACAATTAGAAATGTACAAGGAAACCGAGTTCGAAAGCAAACAGGGCGTAAAAAGTATTCCGGTTGTAAACGACATCGATGCATTACATATCTTCACCAACATTAATAAACCTGTAGATTTTGCTGGCCGGTTGGTTTACAATGATAATGATGAGGTATGTTTTAACTTTGGTAAACACAAAGGTAAAACCACTGCTCAGGTATTTTCGGTTGAACCCAGCTATTATGCCTGGATGAAAAATGGCGATTTCCCCTTGTATACAAAAAAGAAATTAGATGAGGAGTGGGCAAAGTTCAATGCGAAGAAAAACGAGAACAAAGCAGCGCGACCTCAAAATAACGCACCTGCCAATAAACCTCAATATCAGCAGAAACCTCAGCCGAAGCCAGAAAAACCTGCAAAGCCGATCGATACGGATATGTTGGAACAATTGAAGATGAAATTTGGTAAGTAGCAGACTGGATAATTGTTAAACGCCATGCGCATTGCGCCAAGCCCTAAGCTAAAAAAATGAAATCTATAAAAATATTTAGCCTTTTATTGTGTGTAGCATTTTACGCCAGCGCGCAGACTACTTTACCGATAGCACCCGTATTTCAGAAAACCTATCAAAGGGAAACCAGAAATGCGAATGGGAAACCCGGTAAGCATTATTGGCAAAATACTTCAAAGTACGATTTGAATGTAGACTTTAATCCTGGCAGCAGGTTATTAAAGGGTAAGGTTCAGGTAACTTACACCAATAACAGTCCTGATACTTTGAAAGAAATCTGGTTTAAACTTTATCCAAATCTGTACAAAAAAGGGACACCAAGAAAATCAAACCTGGCAGAGTCTGATCTCGGTAATGGGGTTGCGATAGAAAAAATGGTTGCGAACGGAAAATCAATCACCGATTTTAAAATTGATGGAACAAATATGACCGTTAACGTTCCTGCAGTTGTGCCAGGCAAAACCATTAGCTTTTCTATCGATTACAGCTATACTTTAAATAAGGGGTCACATGTGCGTACAGGTCAAATAGATGAGGATTCTCATTTTGTAGCCTACTTTTTTCCGCGGATAGCAGTTTACGATGATGTTGATGGTTGGAATAAATTTCCTTACACAGGCGCAGAAGAATTTTACAATGATTTCGACCAGTTTAATGCTTCAATTACGGTACCGGGAGGTTACGGTGTTTGGGCAACAGGAG
Source organism: Pedobacter sp. MR2016-19 (assembly GCF_014947265.1). Taxonomy (NCBI): domain Bacteria; kingdom Pseudomonadati; phylum Bacteroidota; class Sphingobacteriia; order Sphingobacteriales; family Sphingobacteriaceae; genus Pedobacter; species Pedobacter sp. MR2016-19. The sequence goes on along the minus strand of NZ_JADCNK010000019.1, from coordinate 83,052 downwards.
ATCTGAAAAACCCTTCGGAAGTTTTCCAGAAAGATATTGTTTCGAGAATGTTAGTTGCTGAAAAGAACGATGGTGTAATTGATGTGATTACCGATAAAGATTTAGCCGATAAAAAAGTAACGCAACCTAATGCTTATAACACTTTTAAGTTTGAAGCCAAAAATGTAACCGATTTTGTATTTGCTTTGAGTGATCATTACTTATGGAAATCGAGCAGTTTAGTGGTTGATCCTAAAACGAAAAGAAGAACACGTGTAGATGCTGTTTTTAACCCGAAACATAAAGATTATTATGAAGTGATTGATTTCGCCCGTAAAACGGTAGAATCGATGAGCTACACTTTTCCAAAATGGCCTTTCCCTTATAACCATGAAACGATATTTGATGGTTTAGACCAGATGGAATATCCAATGATGGTAAATGATAATCCGGTTGATAATCGTACAGATGCCATTACCTTAACCGATCATGAAATTTTCCATACCATGTTTCCTTTTTATATGGGCATAAATGAAACTAAATATGGCTGGATGGATGAGGGCTGGGCAACTATCGGTGAGTGGCTAATATCACCAATGATTGATGCTACCATTGTAGATGAATATGGTGTGCAGCCTACCGCTTCATCTTCTGGTGGAAAAGACGATACGCCAATTATGACCTTAACACCTGATTTAAAAGGATCAGGCTCTTTTACTAACTCCTATCCTAAACCTGGTTTAGCTTACTTGTACGTTAAAGATTATCTGGGAGATGAATTGTTTACTAAGGCTTTACATACTTATATTCAAAACTGGAATGGCAAACACCCAATGCCATACGATTTCTTTAACAGTATAAACGAGGGCAGTGGTAAAAATTTAAACTGGTTTTGGAAAGCCTGGTTTTTTGAAGATGGTGTGACTGATATGGCCATTAAAGCCGTAGATAAAACTTCAGGTGGATATACAGTAAGTGTTGAAAATAAAAGTGTTAAGCCTTTGCCTATTGATTTAATGCTAACCTTTGAAGACGGTACCAAAGAAAAAAATCACAGTACTATTGGGGTATGGGAAAAAGGTGATCGACAGGTGAAAATAAATATAACAACTAATAAAAAGTTATCTAAAGTAGTGATGGGGAACCCGCACACACCTGATAAGGTTAAAAGTGATAACAGCTTTTCGGTGAATTAAAAAGGGTACAGTGAATTGATATTTAATGAGCTTGTTTAATGCACATATTCGAAACCTTTAAGCCAGAAAGTGAACTAATAAGGAAATATGTAAGTTATTATTATCTGCACATCACCGATGATCAACATGAAGAAAACGAGTATATCTGCTACCCTCATTATAACAATACCATCTCATTATACAGCAGTCATCGTTTTAAATACGAACCAGACCATGCCACTTTAGAATTTAATATTGAGTCGAAACCTCTTCAAATTTATACCCCAATCAGAGAACGGCCATTAAAGGTTACGCAAACTGGAGCTGTTTGTAAAATAGCCATTGTTTTTAACCCCTTTGGAATTAATCAATTTTTAAATGGTTCATCATTATTGGCATTCGATGAAAATTTTTCGTTTTTTGAGGAGGAAGAAATTAAGCAGTTATTTGGAACAAGTAATATTGAAAAACTTGTTACTTTAGTTGATCATCTGCTTATTAAGCGATATGCTAAAGTTGAGAACTTATACATTGAAAAAGCATTAGATTTATTTCGCGATAATGTTAATGATATTTCAATTGATTCGATTGCTGAAAATAAACTCGGCATCAGCAGAAAACATTTAAACCGGCTATTTCATAAATATCTTAATATCAGTCCACAGAAATACAGGTCGATTGTACGTTTTAGAGAATTAATGTCGAATAAGTTAAGTAGTAACAGTGATCAGAATCTATCTGATCTTTCTCATCGGGCAAACTATACCGATCAATCTCATTTTATTAAAGCCTGCAAATTGCTCACAGGTGTTGCGCCGGCCAAGTTTTTTAATGATGGAAAGATTATCGGTAAAGAAGATACCTTCTGGAAGTTTAGCAGTTAGCCAAATGTCCCAATTTTACAATTATGGCATCCAATTCTCTCTTAAATTTGAGGATCTAAATCAATAGTCATGAAGAAAATTGTGATCCTGTTTTTGTTTTTAAGTATTGTTTTAAAACTAAATGCCCAAACCTATACCAAGTTAACTGATAGTGCATTAAACCTGATGTGGGATGCAAAGGATACTGTAGATTACAGGAAATCTCTTAACTTATATAAAAAGGCATTTATACTATTTCCAAAAGAGGTAGGCGACCAGTCTCTTTATAAAGCATCTGTTTTAGCTTCAGAACTTAAAGATAATAATGATGCAATCGAATATCTAAATCATTTACTGGCGCTCAATAATGATGAAAGAACTACATGGGATTATTTAACTTTTGAATATCCTCAAAATGAATATAAAAATCTTTTTAATGATGGCAGATGGCCGGTCGTATTGGCGAAAGCTCAAAAGATGAAGGCGACTTTTTTTAAAAAGCTGCACGATCGGCAGGACGAATTCCAGGCTGGCCCCTTAAAACAGGATACTTATTTTAAAGCTAAGAATGGCAAACAAGTATATCAGGAGATTAAATCGTTCAATGCCTATCAGGCAAAAAAGGACATTGGTTATTCCATAGAATTTAAAGTGACAGATAGTTTAATTACCTCATATTATGTTAGTTTACCATCACGCTATAATCCTAAAAAAAGCTACCCTGTATTGTTTTTTCTTCATGGAGCGGTAAGTGGTAATAGCCTTTCGAGTTTTCAAAATGCATCCTGGGTTATGGATGGCTGGAACAGATATTATACTAAATACGCTGCTGTAAATGAGGTAATAATGGTTTATCCAAAAGGTTCAAAGAAATTTAACTGGATGAAACCTGATGATGGTTTCTTCATGGTACCAGCAATGCTAAGGGAAATTAAAAAATCTATCAATGTAGATGATGATAAAGTTTTTATCACCGGGCATTCAAATGGAGCAACAGGTTCTTTTTCTTATTTAATGAAGCAACAAAGTCCGTTTGCCGGCTTTTATGGATTTAATACGCAGCCAAGAGTTAGAACCGGAGGTACATTTGTGCGCAATATTTTAAACAGATCGTTTTTTAATGTGTCTACGGATGAAGATTACTACTTTCCACCAGATGCAAATGATTCTTTAAATGTAATAATGAAAAAAATGGGGGCAGATTATCAGGATCACCGATATAACGGGTGGCCTCACTGGTTTCCGCAATTTGATGAATCTGAGCCTGCTTACCAGTTATTATTTAAGGATTTAAAAAGCAGAAGCAGAAATCCATTTCAAAAATCCATTTATTGGGAATGCGATGATGTGAAATATGGTAAAACAGATTGGATCCAGATTACTGCATTGGATACGGCCAATAAAGAGGAAGACTGGCATAAAAGAATAAATTTCGATATATATAAAATGGTTGACTATGATCAATCAAAAGATACAGTTATTACAACCGATACATTATTTAAAGCATTTAACTTTCCAAGAAAATCGGCTGCAGTCAGGGCTACTTTTAGCAATAATGAATTTCATATAGAAACATCACGGGTTAAATCGCTGACCATCTTTCTATCACCAGAAATGATTGATGTAAGTAAACCGGTATCTGTTTTTATAAATGGAATTAAACGGATTGAAAAAATGGCTGTTTATGATAAAAAAATTATACTGGATAATTTTAATAAAACTTACGATCGTAAGGCAGTTTGGATTGATCAGATAGAACTTTTAATATCAAACTAATTTTCTGGTTTCAGAAAATTGATATTTCTTTTTAGTCCGGTAAATTTGGTGCGTTTAACTGCCGAGCCTTTAAAAACCTTTCTAAAAACATCATCTGTAATTTCGGTCAGGTCTTTTGCGTTCAAATCCAGTAAGCCATTCTCAGGCTTAAAGGCTTCTTCATTGTGTGCTTTAGAGAAACGGTTCCATGGGCAAACATCCTGACAGATATCGCAGCCAAACATCCAGTTGCTCATTTTATCTTTAAACTCATTTGGGATCTCATTTTTGAGCTCAATGGTGAGGTAGGAGATGCATTTCGTTCCATCTACAACCTGTGGTGCAATAATGGCATCAGTAGGGCATGCATCTAAACATCGGGTGCAGCTTCCACAGTAATCGGCCTGGTATGGATGATCGTAACCCAATTCCAGATCAACAATCAATTCAGCAAGGAAGAAAAAAGAACCATCGGTTTTACTGATCAGGTTAGAATTTTTACCAATCCAGCCAATTCCCGATTTTTTTGCCCAGGCACGGTCTAAAACCGGGGCAGAATCAACAAATGCTCTTCCAGAAACTTCTCCAATATTTTCTTCTATAAAATAAGTCAGTTCTTTTAATTTTTCTTTGATTACGGTGTGGTAATCCTGTCCGTAAGCATACTTAGAAATTTTTGGCGCATTGGGATCAGATTGTTTTTCTTCGGTATAATAATTTAGCGACAAGGAAATTACAGATTTAGCGCCATCAACCAGTAACCTGGGATCAAGGCGTTTATCGAAATAATTTTCCATGTATTTCATTTCTCCATGACGGTTCTGGTTGAGCCAGTTTTCGAGTCTGGGTGCTTCCTCTTCAAGAAATTCAGCTTTGGAAATACCACAGGCCATAAAACCCAAACGCAGGGCTTCATCTTTGATCAATTGGCTATATTTCGCATAATTGTTATACACCGGTCTGCAAAGATAAGGCTTAGGAATTAAAACATTTTCATTAATCACTTGTTCTAGCTACAGAAACTAAATTAATTAATTATGGTTCGCCCTGATTGGTGTAACACTATACAGGAGAGCTTAAAGCATTAGCTATGGAAAATATAGATCCACAACATACGGAATCAGGAGCAGCTCCTAAACCGATTGAAAAAGATTACGAAAGTCATAAAGAAGATCCGGGACCGGCAAAACCCGCGGTTACCGAGAAAGATGAAAACGGCGCAGGACAAGCCCTGAAATGGGTATTGCCGATAGCGGTTATCATTGGACTAATTATCTGGTTTGTGATGAGAAAATAATTAGCTTTAGATTAAAAATGAAATGCCGGTACATTAATTTGACCGGCATTTTTTATATTGTAATTATTTTAAAAGTTTAACCTGGTAAAGATCTTTCCGCCTGTCTTTTAGCACTTTTACCGTTCCGTAATGATGTAGTTCATCTAACAAATGTAAGTCAACGTCTACTACCAGCACCATTTCGGTATTTGGCGTTGCCTCTGCTTTAATCGCGTTGGTTGGAAAGGCGAAATCGGACGGAGTAAAAACTGCTGATTGAGCAAACTGAATATCCATATTATTCACCTTCGGTAAATTACCTACACAACCTGCAATGGCAACGTAACATTCGTTTTCTATTGCCCTTGCCTGCGCGCAGTGGCGAACACGGGTATAACCGTTCTGTGTATCGGTTAAAAATGGTACAAATAAAATCTGCATGCCCTGCTCGGCATAAATGCGGCTTAATTCAGGGAATTCTACATCATAACAAATCAAAATGCCTACTTTACCACAATCAGTATCAAAAACCTGCACCTTATCGCCACCAATCATGCCGTAATATTTTTGCTCATTTGGTGTGATGTGGATTTTTCTATACTCATCTATTTTGCCAGTACGGTGACAAAGGTAAGTAGCATTATATAGTTTACCATCCTCAATAAGCGGCATACTCCCGGTAATGATGTTTGTATTGTAGCTCAATGAATATTCATGCATTTTTTGTACAATCTCTTTCGTTTTTTCGGCAAGCTTGCGCATCGCCTCAATTTCTGGTAAGTGATTGTATGGTTGCAGCAGGGGCGTATTAAACAGCTCGGGGAACATCACAAAATCTGATTTGTAACCGCTCAAAGCATCAACAAAAAATTCTACCTGTTCGTAAAATGCTTCCATATTTGGGAACAAACGCATTTCCCATTGTACTAAACCTAATCGAATGGTCATCGCCGAACGAGCCGAGGCATCAATACCCTGGTAATAAATATTATTCCACTCAATTAAGGTGGCATATTCTTTTGATTCTTTATCCCCTGGTAGATAATTCTTTAATACTTTTCTGACGTGAAAATCATTCGAAATCTGAAAAGTTAATGTAGGATCGTAGATCTCTTTTGCCTTTACCTTATCTATATATTGTCTCGGGCTTAACTGCTCTGCATACTCATGGTAACCAGGAATTCTTCCGCCGGCAATAATGCTTTTGAGGTTAAGGCTTTCACAGAGTTCTTTCCTGGCTTCGTATAATCTTCTGCCTAAACGCAGGCCCCGGTAATCGGGGTGAACGAAAATTTCGATGCCGTACAGGGTATCGCCATTTGGATCGTGTGTTGTAAAAGAATAATCACCTGTGATTAATTTATAGGTGTGCCGATCGCCATATTCGTCGTATTCTACTATAATAGCCAATGAACAGGCCACAACTGTATCATCAACTGCGATACAGAGCTGTCCTTCAGGGAAAATATTTAAAAGTTTCGCAATACTCGATTTCGGCCAGATGGAACCACCCATACTGTCGTAGGCTTGTAGCATTGATTCTTTAAGATCTTCGTAATCTTCGAGCGTTAGTTTACGTAATTCAATATTCATAATGTTTGATTTGTATTTTATGAACACCAAAGGGGCTTAAATGTTCAGAAGGATTTTATTTTTTTTCCGCAGATCGTCATCGCGAACTGAAGAGGAGCATGGTGAGCCGTGTAAATCGATATTTAAGATAAATCGTCATTTCGACCGCAGTGGAGAAATCTTTAAGCCAGGTTTAGTGCAAATTCAAAGATTTCTCCATTCCGCTGCGCTTCAGTCGAAATGACGACTAAGTATAAACTTACCACACTAAAACAACTTCCCGGTTTGGCCTGGATAGTTCTTCTTTAAATGTTTATAAGCCGCTTCGGTAACCTCTCTGCCACGTGAAGTACGCATGATATATCCTTCCTGGATTAAAAACGGTTCATAAACCTCCTCAATAGTACCTTCATCTTCTCCAACGGCTGTCGCAATGGTTTTTAAACCTACCGGACCACCCTTAAATTTGTCGATAATGGTAACCAGAATCCTGTTATCCATCTCATCTAAGCCATGTTCATCCACATTTAGTGCATTTAAGGCATAGCGGGCTATTTCGGTATCGATATTTCCATTTCCCTTAATCTGCGCAAAATCTCTTGTTCTTCGTAAAAGTGCATTTGCTATACGGGGCGTACCACGGCTACGGCGGGCAATTTCATAGGCACCTTCGTCACTTATAGGTGTTTTTAATATATCAGAAGAGCGTAGCACAATTGTAGTGAGTAACTTAGCATCGTAGTAAGCCAAACGGGCATTAATTCCGAAACGGGCTCTTAAAGGCGCAGTTAGCAGGCCCGAACGCGTAGTGGCGCCAACCAACGTAAAAGGATTAAGCGATATCTGTACCGAACGGGCATTCGGACCAGTTTCGAGCATAATATCAATTTTAAAATCTTCCATGGCAGAATACAGGTATTCTTCCACAAGAGGAGATAAACGATGGATCTCATCAATAAAAAGGATATCGCCTTCATCAAGGCCAGTTAATAAACCAGCGAGGTCGCCAGGTTTATCCAATACCGGACCAGAGGTTACTTTGATACCGGTAGCCATTTCATTGGCAATGATATGAGAAAGAGTGGTTTTGCCTAATCCGGGAGGACCATGCAAAAGAACATGATCTAAAGCCTCACCACGGAGTTTCGCCGCCTGAACAAAAATCTTCAGGTTTTCCATCACTTTTTCCTGCCCCGTAAAATCTTCAAAAGCCTGTGGCCTCAAAACCCTTTCAATATCGCGATCGGTAGGGGTAAGGTTGCTTGCTTCAGGATCCAGGTTCTCATTCATACGGCAAATATAAAATTAAATGCTAAAAAAATTAGGATTTTTTAAATTTATCAGAAATGACTAGTTCTTTTGATCCCGCGATATATTGATAAAAGCCTTCGCCGCTTTTGGCTCCTTTTTTACCTGCGGCAACCATATTTACCAGTAAAGGGCATGGAGCGTATTTTGGATTACCAAAACCATCGTTCAATACTTTTAAAATAGCCAAACAGACGTCCAAACCGATGAAATCGGCCAATTGCAATGGACCCATTGGATGAGCCATCCCTAATTTCATTACGGTATCAATCTCATACACACCAGCTACGCCTTCGTACAGGGTGTAAATGGCCTCATTAATCATGGGCATTAAAATGCGGTTAGCCACAAAACCCGGATAATCATTTACCTCAACAGGAATCTTTCCCAAACTTTGCGATAACGACATAATGGTACTGGTTGTTTCATCACTGGTGGCATAACCTCTTATTACTTCTACTAACTTCATTACCGGAACAGGGTTCATAAAGTGCATTCCGATTACCTGATCACCTCTTCCAGTTACGGCAGCAATTTGTGTAATGGAAATAGAGGAAGTATTGGAAGCGAGAATAGCATGTGCGGGCGCATACTCATCTAAATCCTTAAAAATTTTCAATTTTAAGTCTACATTTTCGGTCGCAGCTTCTACAATTAAATCGGAACTTTGAACGCCATCTTTTATTGAAGTGTAGGTAGAGATGTTATTCAGCGTGGATGCCTTATCATCTTCTGTTAAGGTTCCTTTGGCAACCTGCCTGTCTAAATTTTTGGTAATGGTTTGTATAGCCTTATCCAATGCAGTTTGATTGATATCAATCAGATTGACCTTATAATTGAACTGTGCAAAGGTATGAGCGATGCCATTTCCCATGGTGCCAGATCCTATAACTGCAATTTGTTTCATCCTTTATGAGATTAGAAAAAAGAGAATTTACGAGTAAACGATTAGTTGAAATAAAGATCTTGCTGTAAAGCCGATCTATTTTGATTTTTATAAACAACCTTATGGTGCTAACCTGGTTTTAGTCCAGATTCCATTAGCCTTTTCGAAATTTATCCTATCGTGTAACCTGCTTCTTCTTCCTTGCCAAAACTCTATTCTTGTCGGTTTTACAATATAACCTCCCCAGTGTGCCGGTTTCGCAATGCTTTTATCGGAACTTTTAGCTTTAAGCTCTTCAACTTTTTCTTCCAAAAATGTCCTGTCCGGAATAATCTGGCTTTGTGGTGAAACTACCGCTCCAATCTGACTGGCAATCGGTCTGGTGTTGAAATAGGCTTCCGATGTTTCTTTATCCAATTTTTCTACTGTTCCTTCAATTCTCACCTGTCTTTCAAGCTCCGGCCAGAAAAACACCAAAGCTGCATAAGGATTGCGTTTTAGTTCTTTTCCTTTGGCACTCAGGTAATTGGTAAAAAACCTAAAACCGTCTCCATCAACCCCTTTTAACAGCACAACACGGGCATCTGGCCGGCCAGCTTTATCAGCCGTAGCTAAAGTCATTACATTAGGCTCATATATCTGGGCATCAACTGCGTGTTGAAACCATTTTTGAAACTGGACAATCGGATCTTGGTCAACGTCAGATTCGTCCAGCGAAGCGCTTTTGTAATCTTGGCGCAGGTTTTGTAGAAATTCATTTGTAACTTGCATTTAACAAAAATAGGCATCTTTTACGGTGTAACAAATGATTATCATCATGCTGAACAATATAAAACCAAAAACTGGCCGCTTGCTCATCTCAGAACCATTTATGGCCGATCCGAATTTTAAAAGATCCGTTGTGTTGTTAACCGAACATGGTGATGATGGAACAGTAGGTTACATTCTTAACCAGGTAGGGAATCTGATGTTGAACGACGTAATTCAGGACTTATGGGATGCAAAAAATTACATTTATTTCGGCGGACCTGTTGCTGCAGATACTTTGCATTTTATTCATAGGTGTTACGATAAATTACAGAGTGGGGAGCCAATTGGGAATGGATTGTATTGGGGAGGTAATTTTGAAACCCTTAAAATCCTGTTAAATACCAATGCCATAAGCCAGGAGGAGGTGAAGTTTTTCATGGGGTATTCAGGTTGGGATCATGGACAACTTGATCGTGAAATAGAGCAGAATGCCTGGATGGTGAGCGACACTTTTAACGCTGATCTTATTTTTAGTAACGACGATGAAAAACTTTGGCGGGATGTAATTGTAAACCTAGGCCCGAAATACGCGCATATCAGTAATTTTCCGGTAGATCCTAGTTTGAATTAGTTTGGAGCGTTGATTTTCTAGACAAGCATAGGCGGAGCGTCATTCCCAACTTGATTGGGAATCGTAATGCAATAAGCTTTAAGATTCCCGCCTGCGCGGGAATGACGCCTCTTTTTAAGAATTTGTCTTAGTACTTTATTACATTGTTTCTGCGCTTTCTTCAACTTTTCTTCTTAATTCATCTTTATAAGCCTGCATTTTAACCGTTAAAGATTCATCAGCGGTAGCTAAGATCTGCGTAGCCAATAAACCTGCGTTTTTAGCTGCATTTAAAGCTACTGTGGCAACCGGAATACCATTCGGCATCTGTAAGATTGATAAAATACTATCCCAGCCATCAATAGAGTTTGATGATTTAACCGGAACACCGATTACGGGTAAAGTAGTGATAGAAGCCACCATCCCAGGTAGGTGAGCAGCACCGCCAGCACCTGCAATAATTACTTTTAAGCCACGGCCTTGTGCTTCTTTAGCGTAATTAAACATGCGTTCTGGTGTTCTATGTGCAGAAACAACCGTGATCTCGTAGTTTATTCCAAATTCTTTTAATACATCAGCAGCATCTTGCATTACAGGTAAATCTGATTTGCTACCCATGATGATTCCTACTAATGCCGAATTTGAATTTCCTTGACTCATATCTATTTATATTTCTTTTTTTAACTTCTTTTAAAATTTTGTATTTCCAGCTCGCTATTAGTTCCCCTTTCAGGGACTAGGAGCTTATGCAATTACCTTCAATGTTTTTTGTACAAACCTTGCTTTTTCAATTGCTTTTTCCCTGTCAATATCTACAATGGTGACATGGCCCATCTTGCGGAATGGTTTAGTGTATTTTTTGCCATATAAGTGAACGTAAATACCATCGATGGCTAATATTTTTTCCAGATTTTCATATCTGGCTACACCTTCAAAACCTTTTTCGCCAAGTAAATTAATCATAATGGCATTGGTAATGCTGCTGGTATCGCCTAATGGTAAATTGTAAATTGAGCGTAAATGCTGTTCGAATTGAGAAACATAGTTACCTTCAATAGTCTGATGGCCGCTATTGTGCGGACGAGGTGCTACCTCATTAACTAATAACTCTCCATCTTTGCAAACAAACATCTCAACCGCTAAAATTCCTGTAATATTCATTGCCGAAGCTATATTTTTAGCTATGTTTTCGGCTTTTTGCTGCAGGGTTTCGCCAAAAGTTGATGGTGAAATCAGAAACTCCACTAAATTGGCTTCAGGATTAAATTCCATCTCAACCATTGGGAAAGTTTTCATATCGCCATTGGCATTACGTGCCACAATTACGGCTACTTCTTTTTCAAAATCGACCAGTTTTTCAATAATACAGGGCGCATCAAAAGCATTCTCAAGGTCGGTGGCATTGTTGATTTTCATTACGCCTTTACCATCATAGCCGTCTTTTCGAAGCTTTAAAATGTATGGAAAAGGGATGCTACTGTTTTCCATATCTTCCTTCGTATTCACAATCTGGAAAGGAGAAGTTGGAATATCGTTTTCCTTAAAAAACTGTTTCTGTACGCCTTTATCCTGGATTAAGCGGATCACCCTTGATTGCGGAAACACCTTTTTACCTTCTTTTTCCAATTGCTCAAGCGCATCAATATTTACCTTTTCAATTTCAATGGTAATAATATCAGCTTTCTTTCCAAAGTTGTAAACGGTGTCAAAATCGGTAATTGAGCCATTTTCGAAATAATTTGAAATGTGTTTGCAGGGAGCATCAGGATCCGGGTCTAAAACTAATGTAGTTACATTATAATTGATTGCTTGTTGAATGAGCATTCTACCCAATTGTCCGCCACCTAAAATACCTAATTTTAATTCGCTAATCTGTTTTGCCATGCGCTTGAAAATAATGCTACTTTTGTGCAAAAGTAACCATAATAAATTTTATTGATGAATGCTGATGCAATAATTATTGGTGCAGGTGCCTGCGGATTGATGTGTGCCGTGCAGGCAGGCTATTTGGGTAAGAAAGTAATTGTGCTTGAGAAAAACGAAAAACCTGGGGCCAAAATTTTAATTTCTGGTGGCGGCCGCTGCAATTATACCAATCAATTCACATCAGCTGAGCAGTTTATATCTGCCAATCCACATTTTGTAAAATCGGCCTTTACCCAGTGGACGGTTGACGATACCATTGGCTTTTTCGAGACTTATGGCATAGCAGGCAAAGAAAAAACTTTGGGTCAATTATTTCCTGATGATAAAAATGCGAAAGATGTTGTTCAGGTTTTTACTTCCATTTGCGAAGATTTCGGACAAGAAATCAGGTGTAATGCCGATGTAAAGGACATTGAAATACTGCCTGAAGGCTTTAAAGTAACTTACGAGAAAAATGGTAGAACGGTAATCATTAGCGCTGAAAAGCTGGTGGTTGCCACCGGAGGCTTGCCTATCCCAAAAATGGGCGCTACCGATTTTGCTTTACGTTTCGCCAGAAAAAATGATCTAAAAATAATTGAAACTGCTCCGGCTTTGGTTCCCTTAACCATTACTGGTAAGGATGAAGAGTGGTTTGCCCAGCTTTCGGGCAATTCTGTTTTTTGCGAAGTTAGCAACGATGAAATTTCGTTCGAAGAGAATATCCTCTTTACCCATTGGGGATTAAGTGGACCTGCTATTTTGCAAATCTCTTCTTTTTGGAGAAGAGGTGAAACGGTTAACCTTAATCTGTTGCTGCATCAACATATTGTTGCACTATTGGATGAAGAAAGAAAAAACAATGGTAAAACTTTATTATCTACGCTGTTAAACCGGATTTATACTAAGAAGTTTACCGATGCCTTAGGTAAGTTTTTGCCTTTAAATAAGCCTGTTGCTGCATTAACCAAAACAGAACTCGATTTAATTGAACAAACGATCCATCATTTTAAGGTTAAACCCGCTGGCGATAAAGGTTACGACAAAGCCGAGGTGATGCGCGGTGGGATAGATACGAATGAAATCTCTTCTAAAACCCTGGAATGTAAAAGAATACCCAACCTGTTTTTTGGTGGTGAATGTTTAGATGTTACAGGTTGGCTGGGTGGTTATAACTTTCAATGGGCCTGGGCCAGTGGCTTCGTAATTGCGCAGAATTTATAATATCCGTCACCCTGTTCCGATTTTTCATCGGGATCAGGGGCTATCCAGCCTCTCGTGTTTTTAAACGGCGTAGCTTTCAATGAGGTAGATGAAACCAGAAATACCCCGAATAGAACCTGATAGCTTTGTAAGTCGCGCTACTTAGATGTCCTCAGGTGGCTAAGGTGGTCAATATTATTTTGGAAATGAGCGGCTGTAATACTTCGGATTTGCAGCCCTGCTATCGTTCCAAATCCTCACGAGTTCCTCGCTTCGGGCTTTCCACTTTATCAGGTTTATTTAACCTAAAACAGTGGTTGTTAGGGGTGAACTAAAATAAACCTCGCAGGTTTTCAAAACCTGCGAGGTTTGCTCCGCTACAAATAAACATTTGGTATAATTTCCCAAGCCCATGGCTTTTTGAAAGTCTTAAATGTTCTCAGTTGAGAAAAATACAATACTTCGCTGGTTTTCTTATTGGCAATATCCCTTCTATGCAAATTACCAACAGTGGTAAATAATTCGCGTGTTTTAAAATCGTAAACCCTTTCAGTCATATCTCCAGTATTTTGGTTAAAGTAAAGATTGATGGCGCTGGTTAAAAACCAATCTTTGTTTTCGAATTTAAAAGTATAACCTAATTCCCAGCGCCACTCTGATCCTCCCTGGAAACGGAGATAAAGTTGCTGGTCTTTAATCGCAATCTTTTGCAATGGGTCGCCCAGTTTACCACCTTCTTCCGAGCGTAAGATAAAATCATTGTTCTGTGTAGATAAATAATAATTTCCTGATGATTTGTCTTTAAAAAATAAGGCCAAAATCCTCGGTTTCTGTGTTTCCTTTATAATCGCGCTGCTGTTATCGCCATAAACCCGGGTTTCATCAATTGCTTTATCATACTCTAAAATTACTGCTAAATCGGCTAAACCATCGTTGTTTAAATCGCCGTAAGCCTGGTCGATAACTGTCCAGTCGGCAGGCGTAAACTGTTCAACAGAAGATCCTTGTGTTTTAATTTTGGGGAACATAAATGTTTTTTGCGCAAAGCTGAGTTGCGCGAAGAGCATCAGGATGTAAAGACAAAAAACTTTCATTCAGATAGAAAAGGTGTTGATGTAAGGATAAAACGTGTTAATTGGGCTTTTAGTTTAATTGGATCATATCCCGCGACTCGTCATGCTGATCCGGTAGCCATCGGATTTTTTTATGAGCTGTTATTTTGTTTTTAAAGGTCGGATAGCTACTTAGGGGTCGGCATCTTTTTTAAAAATAGACCCTGAAATAAATTCAGGGTGACGACTGTATGAAAAATCCTGTACTTTTGCAGAAAAAACAATTCCTTTTGAAAACCGAAATATTTGCCATTACGCCGCCGTTTACCCAACTGAATACCCCGTATCCAGCAACGGCGTATATAAAAGGTTTTCTGAACACCAAAAATATCAGCGCAACACAGGCCGACTTAGGAATTGAAGTAATTTTGGAATTGTTTTCTAAAAAAGGACTACAAGATTTATTTAGGGTAGACAATCAAAAACCTAAAAGCGACAATGCTAAACGCATTTTTGCTTTACAGGATGAATATTTAAAAACCATTGATGCAGTAATTGCCTTTCTTCAGGGCAAAAACCCAACCTTGGCTTTACAGATCTGTAGTGATGATTTTTTGCCGCAGGCTTCACGGTTTGCTGCTCTAGAAGAATTAGACTGGGCCTTTGGGGCGATGGGTACGCAGGATAAAGCAAAACATCTGGCCACACTTTATCTAGAAGACATATCTGATTATATTGTAGAGTGCATCGACGAAAATTTTGGCTTTAGCCGTTATGCCGAACGTTTAGGCAGAAGTGCGAATTCTTTTGATGAATTATATAATGCTTTATTAAAAGAACCTACTTACATCGATCAGATCCTGGTTTCGGTTTTAAAAGAGAAAATAGAAACGGTACAGCCTAAATTATTTTTGATTTCTGTTCCTTTTCCAGGCAATTTATACAGTGCTTTCCGCTGTGCGCAATGGATAAAAGCCAATCATCCTGAAATCAAAATTTCTATGGGCGGCGGTTTCCCAAATACCGAATTAAGGTCGTTGTCAGATGTACGGGTTTTTGAGTTTTTTGATTACATTACATTGGATGATGGCGAGCTGCCAATCGAATTGTTGTACCATAACATTGCGCACCCCATCCCAGCTGAAGCCCACTTTTATAAAAGAACTTTTCTTCTTGAAAATGGTAAAGTAGTTTACCGTAATGATGCTTTCAGAAACGATTATAAACAAGCTGATGTAGGTACACCAGATTATACAGGCCTGCTTTTAGACAAATATATTTCGGTAATTGAAATTGTTAACCCCATGCACCGCATGTGGAGTGATGGAAGGTGGAACAAGCTTACTATGGCCCATGGCTGTTATTGGGGTAAATGTACGTTTTGCGATATTTCACTGGATTACATTAAAGTTTACGAGCCTGTAGCCGCTAAGTTGATTGTGGATCGCATTGAGGATTTATATGCTAAAACCGGACAGAATGGGTTTCATTTTGTAGATGAGGCAGCACCACCCGCACTGATGCGTGAAGTAGCTCTGGAAATTATCAGAAGGAAATTAGCGGTTACCTGGTGGACGAATATCCGCTTTGAGAAAAGTTTTAGTCAGGATTTATGTTTGTTGCTCAAAGCTTCCGGTTGTATTGCTGTTTCAGGTGGATTGGAAGTGGCATCCGATCGTTTGTTAAAACTGATTGATAAAGGTGTAACCGTAGAACAAGTAGCTAAGGTTACCCGTAACTTTACCGAAGCAGGAATTATGGTTCATGCTTATTTAATGTATGGTTATCCTACGCAAACTATACAAGAAACGGTTGATAGTTTAGAAATGGTACGTCAATTATTTGAAGTAGGCATACTACAATCGGGTTTTTGGCACCAGTTTGCCATGACGGCACATAGTCCGGTGGGGATGTATCCGGAAAAATTCGGGGTGGTAAAAGATACAGAAGTGATTGGGAGTTTTGCCAATAATGATATCAATTATACGGATAAAACAGGGATTGATCACAATAAATTCAGCTATGGATTAAAGAAATCGCTCTTCAATTTTATGCATGGCATCTGTTTTGATTATGAGCTGCAGGATTGGTTCGATTTTAAAATCCCGAGGACAAAAATTCCAGCAGATTTTATAGAAAAGGCTTTGAATGATGATGATCATTTTAATACGAAACCTACTGCAAAAGTAGTGTGGATAGGAGGAAAGCCCTCGGCTGATTATTTTACAAAATCGAAAAAAGGAAATACCTGGGAAATGGCCTCTCTTACCTTCCACGATAAAAAGGAAACTTTTATCGTTCAAACCAATAAAAAAGAAGGAGAGTGGTTAACTGCTATCTTGAATAAAATTTCGATCTCTAATGAAAAAGTATATACTTTTCAGGAAATTAAGACCGATTTTGAGACAGAATTGGAAAACTTTGAACTTTTCTGGTATTCGAAACCCATAAATACTTTAAGGGAATACGGGCTTTTAGTGCTGTAATTAAAAGATGATGATCGTGATCATTTATTTAGGTTATTATGCAAAATATAAAACAGCAAAAATGATTGGTGCAAAAACAAAATATAATCCTGCGCACATATACGCCCATTGGTCGAAAATGGATGGTGTTTTATAATTTCTTCGTCTATAAGCTATAAATCCCATAATAATTGGTGCAATAAGTGCTAAATAAAAGTAAAACAAATAGAAAACTGCTGACCATTGTAACAGAAAGAAAATAAAGACTATTTGAATCAGCCCACCATAATTAGCAAAAATCATAAGAAATTCTATGAGAAGAAAACTTTCTGATTTTTCCTGTTTTATTTTTTTTGCCAGGAGTATGTAAGATATAATTCCAATTAAAGGAATGATTAAATAAATGATGATTTCTTTGGAATTCATAATATAAAAGTAAGATTTAATGTGAATAACAAAAATCAGATCTTCATTTTGAAATGCGTGAGGAAATAGATGATGCAGATGAGTATAATCGAATTTATGATCAGCAATAACCAGGAAATAATGGATTTTCTATTTTTTATCAAGGCTATAAATGAAGTGATATAAGCCATTGCAATCAAAACGAGGAATAAATTTACAGTTTGGATGCCCAGGATGTAGTAACCACTGTAAGAGAAAACCAGTATGCTTAATAGTAAGAATATAACTGAAGCGGAGGTGTAAAGTTTGTTTGGTTTCATCTATCTAATGTATTCTAAATTAATTGTTTTTTCGAACCTTTTAATACCCAATCTATTTCGATTTTTTTGCTAGATAGTCTGTTAATTTCAATCACTTCTCTTCTAATTGATACTTTAAGTGTTGTGCATTCGAAACCTGAACCTGTAAGAAAATAATATTAATACAATATCTCTCATTACAGCTAATAATCTGTTGTATTATTTTTGACCATATAAGGAATAGAAGATCATTTAAAGCTTATATGTACCTTAGTTGTCTTATATGGTCAAAAAATGTTTCCGAAATTTACGGGTTTAGTTTTAATCACAGTGCGGAACGGTAAAAGTCCAGGTTTCTGATTCTCCATTTGGAATGATGTAGCCATTTCCCCTGATATTCTCGAACCACAATTTGCCACGAAGTTTTTCTCTTGTACCTACTTCATTTAAGGTAGCACTATCATAAAGGCGGCCATTGATCATCACATATTTGATTTTTTCCGAATTTCTAATGTCATCCAAAGGGTTAGCATCCATAATCACCATATCTGCCAGTTTACCTACCTCTAATGAACCAATTTCTTTGTTCATGCCCAAATAGCTAGCGCCATTTAATGTTGCCACCCTAATGGCCTGCAGCGGACTAAAGCCTCCTTGAACCAACATCCACAATTCCCAATGTGCCCCTAAACCCTGGATTTGCCCGTGTGCGCCAAGGTTAACCTTTGTACCACCATCGGCAATCTGTTTGGTCGCTTTTGCAATACCAATGTGATTATAATCACTGTATTCGGATGTGGTCCTCCGTCTTGCCCTTGCGTCTACAATGGATCGTGGTGTGTAAGTCATCAATTTTTCGTTTTCCCAAACGTTGGTTCTATCGTACCAATAATTTTCACCCCATTGGCCGCCATAGGCTACAATCAGTGTGGGGGTGTAGCCCACTTCGGTATTGTTCCAAAGCGTGGTTACATCTTTATAAATCGGTAACACCGGGATACTGTGCTCAATTCCGGTATGCCCGTCGGCAACCATATTCATATTGGTGAAAAAAGTAGAACCTCCTTCGGGTACAACTTCCATTTTTAGCTGTCGTGCGGCTTCTAAAATCTGTTGACGCTGCTCTCTTCTTGGCTGATTGTATGATTTCACCGAAAAAGCACCAACAGCTTTTAACCTGCGTAAATTGGCCAAGGCATCGTCTAAGCTGTTAATCACAACCTTAAAATCACCATCGGCACCATATAAAATGGAGCCTGTAGAGTAAACCCTCGGACCAACCATTCTGCCTGCTTTAAGCATTTCACTTTGGCTAAAAACCATTTCGGTATTGCTTGATGGATCGTGTGAAGTGGTTACACCAAAAGCTAAATTAGCCATATAACTCCAATCGTTCTGTGGTGTTATGCCATCCGGACTGGTTCGCAAGTGGGCATGCACATCAACAATGCCAGGCATAATGGTTTTGCCATTAACATCAATTACTTTTGCATTGGCAGGGATGTTTACCGCATCTGATTTTCCGATTGCCGTAATTTTATTTCCATCGGTAAGAATGGTTCCGTTTTCAATTACTTCATCACCTTTCATTGAAATGATTCTGGCACCTTTTAAAGCCATAATTCCGGTAGGAACATCAGCTTTTAAAACCAGATTGATATCGATAGATGAAGCTTCTGTTTTAGGTGTAGTGCCATCAAAATTGAAAGCACTGTTTACATCAATGGTGAAATATTTCGGTCCTAATGTCCAATGCAAGCTTTTACTATCGTTGCTCCATTGAATGTATGTTCCACCGTCGGTAGTCACTTTTGTAACCGGAATAGCACTATTACCTGCCGATGCATCTTGCGCTGTACCAATATTGATCATCGGTGTGATGTAAACTTTAAATAATTCGTTAAAGGCCACCCACTTATTGTCAGGACTGATGACGAACTGATTGGCATATTGTGAAGTAAAGTGTGTTCTTTCGTTAGCGCCGTTTAAATCGATGCTTTTCAATGCCTTTTTACCATCTGCATAACTTTGGAAATAAATACGGGTATCAGTATTATTAAACTGTGGACGGATGCCGTTATCCGAAATCAAAGTTTTAGCGCCACCATTGGCCTGCATCATGAAAATTCCCGTTCCACGGCCATAATTATAACCTAAAACATCATTTCCACTTCCTTTTCTGAAAACAATTTTATCACCTTTGGTTGAATATTGAGGAGAGTAATAAAAACCTTTTTCATCGCTCAGGGTGATAGTTTTACCTGATTTGAAATCGGTTCTTTTTATTGCTCCACGCAATTCATCGCTCCAGGTAGTATAAACCACATATTTTCCATCCGGACTAAAAGCCGGTTCGAATTCGAAATCCAAACCATTTGTTAATCTTTCTGGTTTTCCTATCGGTAATTCTTGTTTGTATAGGTATCCTGCTGCATTAAAAACGATGGTTTTTCCATCAGGTGAGGTTGTAAGTTGCCTCAACATTTTAGCCGAAAACTCGTTGCTGAAAACCTGCTGCTCAAAATGTAAAGCCTGTTGTACCGTTTGAATGGTATTGGCCTGGAAAGGAATGGTACTATTGATCAATGTACCTATTTCGGTTTTCCTGATTTTGCCTTTAGCATAGTAAATGATGCTTTTGCTATCCGGAGTCCAGGCGAAATTCGGATAAACGCCAAAAATCGCCCATGTTTCCTGCTGATCGTGGGATAAATCTTCATTTACTGGCCACTCTTCGCCCGTTTTAATATTCTGAACATATAAAGTAGATTTTAACCTTACCCGTTTTACAAAAGCAATTAAATTTCCATCGGGAGAAACCTGCGGACGACAAGCACCTCCTTGCTCATCAATTAAGGTAATTAATTTACCTGTCGTTAAATCAAGCTGACGGATGGCATAAATAATCCCGTTAGGATCTTTACTGTATTCGAAATTTGGACCAGGGCTCACATCTTCGCTAAAATAAAGATATCTTCCGTCGGGCGAAACGTTGGGCTCACCAGCATCCTGCTGATCATTTTTACGTTTGGTTAACTGCACACCGTCGCCACCATTGATATTATACATCCACATTTCGCCGGCACCTAACGATCGGCTGGCCGTGAAGTGTTTTCTAGCCACCAGATATTCGCTGTTGGGCATCCAGGTGGCATTATTCAATAACCTGAAACTCTCTTTGGTAACCTGCTTTTTGCCGGAACCATCACGGTTCATGATCCAGATATTATCGCCTCCACTCTTATCGCTTGTATAAGAAATGTACTTCCCGTTAGGGCTGAACCTTGGTTGTACATCCCATGCAATACCTCCGCTGATCAGTTTAGCTACTCCACCGCTAATGGGCATTACGTAGATATCACCCAGTAAATCAAAAACAATTTCCTGTCCGTCGGCGCTTACATCAAGATTCATCCAGGTACCTTCATCCGTATTTAGGGTGAAATTTTTTGTAGTGCCCTGGTACTTTTCAATGTCCCATTTCTTTTCCTGGGCATAAGAACTGAAAAATAATAACGAAAGAGCGGATAAAAAATAGAGGTGTTTCATTATATATTGGATGGTTATTTGAATAATTCGTGTATTTTTCTTTGAAGTATTTTTTTATCGGGAAGCTGTGTTTTGTATTCTGCGACTAAAGTGGGAGAGAGACTTCGGCTCAATGCATATTCTACCACTTCGTTATCTTTATCTTTGCAGAGGAGAATACCAATACTTGGGTTTTCATTTAACTTTTTAACATCTCTATCTAAAGCTTCCAAATAGAAATTTAACTGACCTAAATGTTCGGGCTTAAATTTATCTACCTTTAATTCAAATGCAACTAAACATTGTAAGCCACGATGGTAAAAAAGAAGATCAATATAGAAATCGCTATTCCCGACCTGTATTTTATATTCTTCACTAATAAATAAGAAATCTTTCCCAAGTTCAAGGATGAAATTTTTCATTTCTAAAACTAAATTTTTCTGCAGATCGTTTTCGCTGTGAGGTTCGGAAAGATTAAGCAATTCAAATACATAAGTATCTTTGAATATGGTTTCAATCTCGTTTTGTAAAACTCTCACCACTGGTGAGAGTTTTGTATTTCCCATTATAGATCTTTCGTAATGACTAGCAGATATCTGTCTTTCAAGCTCTCTCTTACTATATTTTTCTTTTAGACAAAGTTTTAAATAGAATTCTTTTTCCTCAATTGATTTTAACCTAGAAAGAATAATCAGATTGTGAGTCCAGCTAATTTCTCTCAGCAGTGTTGAGAGTTTTGGATAATCTCTATAGCTTTCATAAAACTGTTTCATCCGCCAAAGGTTTTTATCCGAAAAACCTTTTAAATCAGGTTCATTCTTTGATAAAAATTCTGCTAGTTGCTTTACAACTGATTGTCCCCATTCGGCGTTTTTAACTCTGTTGTGTATATACTCACCAATATTCCAATATAGGTTTATTAATGTAGAATTAACAGTTTTCAATGCCACTGCCCGGGCATTTTTAATTAAGCTGACAATATCTGCAAACTGCGTTTCTAACATTTAATCCTTCTTATTTAGCAAAGTTAATAATCTTTTCTAAAGATGATTTTTTTCAATTTCCAACAATAATAAGTGGTGATTTTGGATTAAATGTATAGTTTTGATACTGCCGATTTATGACAGCAATAGAGATTTTACAAAAATATTGGGGACACCAGGCTTTTAGACCTTTACAGGAAGATATTATTGCTTCTGTTTTAGAAGGAAATGACAGTTTAGCGCTATTGCCTACGGGTGGTGGCAAATCAATCTGTTTTCAGGTTCCTGCCTTGGTTAAAGAAGGAATCTGCATTGTCGTTTCTCCCCTAATTGCCTTGATGAAGGATCAGGTAGAAAACCTTAAATCGAAAGGCATTGAAGCCATTGCCATTTACGCTGGTATGGGAAAACGGGAAATCGATATTCTTCTTGATAACTGTATTTATGGTAAAATTAAATTCCTGTATCTATCTCCGGAGCGTTTATTGTCTGATTTAGTGCGTGTTCGTATTTCCTACATGAATGTGAACCTGATTGCGGTAGACGAGGCGCATTGTATTTCGCAATGGGGCTACGATTTTCGTCCGCCGTACCAACAGATTGCCAAACTCCGCGAAATTTTGCCTGATGTTCCGGTTTTGGCACTTACAGCAACTGCTACCTCTTTTGTTCGAAAAGATATCGTAGAAAAACTGGAAATGAAAGACCCACAGGTTTTTGTGAAAAGTTTTGCGAGAGACAATTTAAGCTATGTGGTTTTCGGTAACGAAGATAAGTACAAAAAGCTGATCGATATTTGCCAAAAGGTAAAAGGTACAGGTTTAGTTTATGTCCGTAACCGGAGAGAAACTGCCGAGGTTGCCAATTTTATCAATAGGAATCAGATTAAAGCCGATTTTTACCATGCAGGATTAGAACGTGATTCACGCTTCTTAAAACAGGAGGAGTGGAAAAACAACAAAACGCGTATTATGGTTGCTACAAATGCCTTCGGGATGGGCATAGATAAAGCAGATGTTCGTTTTGTGGTGCATTTAGATTTACCTGAAAGTTTAGAGGCCTACTACCAGGAAGCAGGTAGGGCCGGACGAGACGAAAAGCGAAGTTATGCGGTTCTTTTAGCCAATCAGTCTGATGTTTTGGGGCTTGAGTCCAGGTACCTTGATAGTTTTCCATCTCCTGACGAAATCCGAAAAACCTATCACTATCTTGGCAACTATTTTCAACTTGCATTTGGTGCCGGCGAAGGGCTAACCCTTGCTTTCGATATAGCTGATTTTTGTAAGCGATTTAATATCAGTGTTTTAAAGACAATTTCTGCATTGAAATTTTTAGAGCATGATGGTTATTTAACCTTATCTGAAAGTGTTTTTTTACCATCGAGAATAATGTTTATTGCCAGTCATGAAGATATTTATCGTTTTCAGATTGAAAATAAGGCTTACGATGGGATTATAAAGACGATTTTGCGTTCGCATGGAGGTGCTTTCGATGGTTTTGTTAAAATTAATGAAGGCGATTTAGCCAAAAAAACAGGCCTGTCTTATCAAGATATTATCGGCTTATTGAATAAGCTGCAGGCTATTGAATTGCTTACATATATTCAACAGACCGATCAGCCACAGTTACAATATGTTAGACCAAGAGTTGATATGGATCATTTTGACCTCGATGTGAAATACCTCGGGCTGAGAAAAGAGATCTTACACAAGCAGATTAATGCGGTGGTGGCTTACGCTTCGTCTAATTTGTGCAGAAGTGTTCAGTTGCTGAATTATTTTGATGAACATCATGCTACAAAATGTGGTGTTTGCGATGTTTGCTTAGCTGAAAAAAGAGCCGAAAACCAAAATCAAATGGGGGAGGAAATCGAATTCGAAATTGTTTCCTTACTACAACAACAGCCTTTAAGTCTCGATGACTTAGTTACCAACATTAAAAATGGTACTGAAGCTGAAAGAATTGATGCCATCAGAGAGTTATTAGATGCAGGTAAGATTAAAACTGATGGGAAGAATTATTATCTTTAGATGGGAGATGGGAGATGGGAGATGGGAGAAAAATGCCTATCAAGTTAGCAATAAAATATTAGTTTTGTAATGAACTATTTAATCAGTGGTATCCAAACAATCAGTTTAGTCTTCCGAGAAGCGAAAAACAAATGATAGAAAAAGATAATAAGAAAACCATACGCTCCTGGGCTTTCTTCGATTGGGCAAATTCTGCCTATAATTTAGTAATTACCTCGACCATTTTTCCTGTTTACTATGTTGCAATTACTACAACAAAAGCGCATGGTGACGAAGTAACTTTTTTTGGTAAGACCTTTATTAATACCGTTCTTTCTAATTATGCGCTTGCTTTCGCTTACTTATTAATGGTGGTTTTGTTGCCGGTACTATCTTCCTATGCGGATGCGAAAGGCAAAAAGAAGTTCTTCATGAAATTGTTTACCTATGTCGGATCTTTCGCCTGCATGGGTTTATTTTTCTTCAAACTGGAAACTTTAGAAGCCGGAATTATTTGCTTTGTGTTGGCTGCAATGGGTTATGTGGGCGGTGTAATGTTTAACAATGCCTATCTGCCCATAATTGCTTCAACCGATAACCAGGATAAAGTAAGTGCCCAGGGATTTTCATACGGCTATGTTGGTAGCGTGATATTGCAGTTAATCTGTTTTGTTTTTGTGCTAAAACCCGAATTATTTGGAATTACGGATAAATCATTGCCGGCTCAAATATCATTTTTGTTGGTTGGTATCTGGTGGTTTTTATTCGCTCAGATTCCTTTTAAGGCGTTGCCAAAAGATGTGCCTAATCCAGGCGCTGTAAACAAGGGGATTATTAAAAGCAGTTTCGGTGAATTTGCAAAAGTGTGGAATCAATTAAGGCAAATGAAGTTTTTAAAAACTTATTTAATTGCCTTCTTTTTCTATTCGATGGGTGTACAAACCATTATGCTTGCTGCTGCGGGTTTCGGAGCCAAGGTTTTAAAAATGGAATCGGGCAGTTTAATTGCCGTTATCTTAATCATTCAATTGGTGGCAATCTTAGGCGCATGGATGATGTCGCTTTTAGCCAAAAAAATGGGTAACATTAATGTTTTAATAATTGTAGTTTTGGTTTGGGTAGGTTGCTGTATTTATGGCTATTTTATAATTAATTCTACTCAATTTTATGCCCTGGCCGCCATTGTCGGCCTGATTATGGGCGGAATACAATCTTTATCACGTTCTACTTATTCTAAACATATTCCGGAAAACACAACCGACACCGCTTCATTTTTTAGTTTTTACGATGCCACAGAGAAATTGGCAATCGTAATTGGCCTGTTTAGTTTTGCATTTATTGAGGGTTTAACACACAATATGCGCCAATCCATCATCGCTTTGGCATCATTTTTTATAGTGGGATTGGTGTTTTTAGTATTCCTGAAAAAAATCGAGCGCAATGAAACCGCAAAATTGTAAGTTTGCAGACTAAAGAATTTGTTGATGAAAGTAGAATTGTTTGTTCCCTGTTTTGTAGACCAGTTATATCCCGAAACCGCTTTTAATACGCTAAGGTTATTAGAAAAGTCAGGATGTAAAGTAGAATACAACTCGAAACAAACCTGCTGTGGTCAGCCGGCATACAATGCGGGTTATTGGGATGAAGCTAAAGAAGTGGGTACAAAATTTCTGAACGATTTTAACGAAAATACCTATGTGGTGGCCCCATCGGCATCTTGTGTAGGGATGGTGAAAGGTGGATTTAACGATCTTTTTACCAATACCATTGTACATAACAAATGCCGTAACTTACAATCGAATATTTGGGAACTTTCTGATTTCCTGGTAAATGTAGCTAAAAAGGATTATTTCGGTGCAGAGTTAGAAGGCAAAGCCGTTTATCATGATTCTTGTAGCGCATTACGCGAATGTAAAATTAAAGATGAACCCCGCCAGTTGCTTTCAAAAGTGCACGGTTTAGAAATGATCGAGATGGAAGATAACGATATGTGCTGTGGTTTCGGAGGTACTTTTGCCGTAAAGTTTGATGCCATTTCATCTGCAATGGCCGAGCAAAAAGTTAACCACGCCTTAGCACAACAAGCTGATTATATTATTTCTACCGATTTATCCTGCCTTTTACATCTTCAGGGTTATATTGATAAAAATAATCTGGCGATTAAAACCATGCATATAGCCGATGTATTATGTAATGGCTGGTTGGAAAGTACAGAATACTAATTTAAACCTCGCAGGTTTTTAAAACCTGCGAGGTTTAACTCTTATTCCATTGTCTGTGGGACACATACCGAGGAGAATGGTTTTGCGCGATAAATCCGCGTTAGGGATTGTAAGGGTTCAGTACCGATCCTTCATCGGTACCGGAGCGCAGCGCAGCCCTGAAAAGCCCGACCTTTGCGCAGCTTAGGGAACGCCCAAATTAATTTGCATTTTACGGTTTTTATTAGGGCTCATATCAAAACCACTGCAATTGCTTTTCAAAAACAAGCTCTATTGTAAAAAACAAATTACATCTTCCTTTAAACACCCTATTCAGCCATTGATTTTAACACATTTAACAAACTTTACGTTACAATCAGCAATACCTTTGTTAAACCTTTTACAGGATTTCTTATCTAAAGAACAAAACAAAATCATCAAAATGAAAAAAATATTCATCGCTTTATTAGGAGTCATGTCGATTGCAAGCGTTGCAAATGCGCAAAAAAAGACCTCCGGAGCAATACAATTCGAAAACACCATCGATCCGGCGGCGATGGCATCAGCCAGCGGTATACAGCTAACCGACCAGATGAAAGCCAGAATGCCTTCGTCTAGCAAAACCAATTTCGAGTTATTATTTACGGCTACAAACGCCAGTTATATGCCTGTTGAAGAAACGGAAGACAGCAATGGTGCAGGTGGCGGTGGTGGCGGAATGGGCCGTATGATGATGCGTTTTGGTGGTGGTGGCGGCAACCGCGAGTATTACTATACTTTCGCTGATAAAGGTCTGACAGAGGTTTTCGATTTAAACGATACCACTTATTACATGCCGAGTAAATTAACCTTATCTACTTCTGGTCCGATTGGTTCGATGAGGATGGGTGGTGGCAACGCCAGAGATACCACGAAGGCGCAAGCTTCTCCGGCACCAAAAATAGAAGTGGTGAAAACAGATTCGACAAAACAGATTATCGGTTTTACTTGTCATCAGGCGATTGTAAGATCTACACGAGCGATCAAGATATTGGATATGGATAAAAATGTTGTTGAAGAAACTAAAATCTGGTATACAAAAGATTTAGGTTTTGATTTTTCTCCAAACCCAAATATGTGGACAGAAGGTGCCGTTTTAGCTATCGAAGGTAGAGGTAACAGTTCAATTGCTAAAAGTATTGAGTATAGAAATGTGAGCACAAAAGATGTAACTGCACCTAAAAAAGCAAAATTGATCACCGATGAAGAATACAAAACTAAAATGGAAAATATGATGAAACGTTTTAGGCAGAACAGACCTGGCGGTGGTCAGAGAAGAGCATTTGGAATGAATTAATTCATTCTGCAAGACTTCCGAAATTTGTGCTTTCGGCCAGCCTGAAGGCTAACTTCTGAAGTCTTATTATAAAGCCTTGAAAATATCAGTTTTCAGGGCTTTTTTGTATCATTTTTGAAAGGCTTCTCTTTAGTTTTTGCATCTAGATGGAGAATAGCTATTATTGGAATAAGATATAATTAGCCAAATTGATTACAGTGGAGAACAAAACAAACTTATTAGCAACCCGGCCACATTTCGAAATTTTAGACGGATTGAGAGGCATAGCTGCCATTGTAGTGGTAATTTATCACTTTATGGAAATCGCCATTACCGATTACAATAAGAATTTTCTTTCCCACGGTTTTTTGGCGGTTGATTTCTTTTTCTGTTTATCGGGTTTTGTAATTGCATACGCTTACGATACACGAGCAGAAAATATCGGACTGTTGCAGTTTTTTAAGTTAAGACTGATCCGTTTGCATCCCCTGGTCGTGATTGGCTCTATTTTAGGTTTGTTAACCTTTTTATTCGATCCTTTTAGCGATTTTTATAGTATTTATGGCTTCGGTAAAACGGCTTTGTTATTTTTAACTTCAGCTTTCCTGATTCCTTATCCGGTGATGCCAGAGCGTTATACCAATCTATTCTGTTTAAATGCACCGGCATGGTCACTTTTTTGGGAATATATTGCTAATATCTTTTACATCCTCGTGCTTTACAAACTAAATAAAAAAGTATTGACTGCTTTTGCATTAGTTGGGGCGGCAAGCCTTATTTATATAGGTGTAAAGGTTCCCAACGGCAATTTAGGTGGTGGCTGGGGCGGACAAAACTTTTGGGATGGAGGAGCAAGAGTACTGTACTCATTTACAGCCGGAATGCTGGTTTACCGTTTCAATTGGATCATTAAAAATAAACTTGGTTTCCTGGGTATGATAATCCTCTTGCTTATAGCCTTCCTTTTTCCTTATAGGGATGCTTATAACTGGATTACCGAGCCGATCATTGTATTGTTTTACTTTCCGTTTTTGGTTGCATTAGGCGCCGGGGCAGCACTAAATCCTGCTTCAAAAAATATCTGCAAACTTTCTGGTGAAATATCATATCCCTTGTATATGACGCATTATCCATTTGTTTGGGTATTTTTAACTTATGTGGCCGTGGCTAAACCTGCAATGCCAACCTTATGGGTAGTTATTCCTGTTTCGGTATTGATTTTAATCGTGCTGGCTTATCTCATTATGAGGTTTGTAGATATTCCATTGCGTAAATATTTGAAAACCAAACTTTTGCTTTAATGTTATGATTAGTTACGGAGACACGAACCAAGGCTGTTGAGAGATGAACCAAGGCGGTAGTAAATACTTAAATAAAAATTAAACGATAACAAAATATGAAATCTTTTAAACCTGTTTTGCTTTTCCTTTCTTTAATGCTGCTGTTCAGTTGCACATCATCAACCAGTGACTATGCCTATAATGAAAAAGTAACTTCAATTTTTTTGCGTCAGATGAGGCAAATCGATGAAGCGGACAGCGTTTTTAAAGATACTTCGAAAGTTTATATCAAAGGATTCCCGGATTCTATTTCCTTGTCGCATAAAGCAGAAAACCTGGTCAATAATTCAAAAATGGAACTTGCTGATATTGTAGATTTGAAACCCAGTAAAGCAGCCAAAAAGTTTAATGAAGAGGTTGTAGCCTACCTAACCGCTATAAACGATTATGGGAAAAAGGCAAAGGAAATGCTGCAGGCAAAAACGACTGACGAAAAGAAAAAACTACATGATCAGCTGATGGTTAAGTATGAAGAACTCAACGCTTACCCTGACCGCGTATTGGCAATACAGAAAACATTCCTCAACGAAGTAGGGCTTCAGCCAAAGTAGAATTTTAAGACACTCTGTTTAAATAGCAGGATAAATTTCGTACCTTTGCACAAAATAAAATCACATTGTAAGTGATCTTTAAAACTTTTAATTCAAACTTTAAATCATAGTTGTAGATGATTAACATTACTTTACCTGACGGTTCTGTCCGTCAGTACGAAAAGGGCACTTCTGCCCATCAAATCGCATTGTCAATTTCTGAGGGCTTAGCCCGTAACGTATTAGCCGCTGAGGTTAATGGCGAGGTTTGGGATTCAACAAGACCAATCGAATCTGATTCATCAGTGAAATTGTTAACCTGGAATGATACTGCCGGGAAATCAACTTTTTGGCATTCATCAGCCCACTTAATGGCTGAGGCTTTAGAAGCACTTTATCCAGGCACTAAATTTGGTATCGGTCCGGCAATTGAAACTGGTTTCTATTATGATGTAGACTTTGGCGACCGCGAATTTTCTTCGGATGATTTCAAAGCCATTGAAACCAAAATGATCGAACTGGCTAAACAAAAGGAAACTTTTGTGCGCGAAAGTGTAAGTAAGGCTGATGCGGTAAAATACTTCACCGAAAAAGGCGATGAGTATAAATTAGACTTAATTGATGGCCTTGAGGATGGTAAAATTACTTTCTATACCCAGGGTTCATTTACTGATTTATGCCGCGGTCCGCATATTCCGAATACTGGTTTTGTAAAAGCAGTAAAACTGATGAATGTGGCTGGCGCTTACTGGCGAGGTGATGAAACTAAAAAACAGTTAACCCGTATTTATGGGGTAACTTTCCCTAAGGCGAGCGAGCTTACTGAATATCTTTTGATGATTGAGGAAGCAAAAAAACGCGATCACCGTAAATTAGGAAAAGAGCTGGAATTGTTTGCTTTCTCTGAAAAAGTAGGGATGGGCTTACCTTTATGGTTGCCTAAAGGAACTGCTTTGCGCGAACGTTTGGTTAACTTTTTAACCAAAGCACAGGCTAAAGCAGGTTACGAACAGGTTGTTACTCCACATATTGGTCATAAAAACTTATATGTAACTTCCGGACACTGGGAGAAATATGGTAAAGATTCGTTCCAGCCAATTAAAACGCCGCAGGAAGGAGAGGAGTTCTTCTTAAAACCGATGAACTGCCCGCACCACTGTGAGATTTACAAAACAAAACCGCGTTCTTACAAAGATCTTCCGGTTCGTTTTGCTGAGTTTGGTACAGTTTACCGTTATGAACAAAGTGGCGAATTACATGGTTTAACCCGTGTACGTGGCTTTACTCAAGATGATGCACACTTATTCTGCATGCCAGAGCAGGTTAAAGAAGAGTTTAAAAAAGTAATCGATTTAGTGCTTTATGTATTTAAATCATTAGGTTTTGAAAGTTATACTGCTCAAATTTCGTTAAGAGATCCTGATAATAAATCGAAATACATTGGTTCTGACGAGAACTGGAGACTATCTGAAAATGCAATTATCGAAGCAGCTGCAGAAAAAGGCTTAAATACTGTTGTAGAATATGGCGAAGCTGCGTTCTATGGCCCTAAGCTGGATTTTATGGTAAAAGATGCTTTAGGTAGAAAATGGCAATTGGGTACTATCCAGGTTGATTACAATCTGCCAGAGCGTTTCGAATTGGAATATACTGGTAGCGATAACCAGAAGCACAGACCGGTAATGATTCACCGTGCGCCATTTGGTTCATTAGAAAGATTTATTGCCGTTTTAATCGAACATTGTGCCGGAAACTTCCCGTTATGGTTAAGTCCGGAGCAATTTATTATTCTTCCTATTTCAGAAAAATATGAAGAATATGCAAAAAAAGTTTTAGATGAACTAAATAATTCCGATATTCGCGGGCTGATTGACTTTCGTGATGAGAAAATCGGTCGCAAAATACGCGATTCGGAAGTTAAAAAGATCCCATACATGCTCATTATCGGTGATAAAGAAATGGCAGAAGGAAAAGTTTCTGTCCGTAAACATGTTGAGGGAGATTTAGGCGAAATGACGTTGGAAGAGTTCAACAATTTATTAAGAAAAGAAATAACAGTTTAAATTAAAATAGTACAAATTTGGCATTAGGAAGACCAGGATTTAACAGGGGACCACGTCCGC
Organism: Pedobacter sp. MR2016-19; assembly: GCF_014947265.1. Lineage (NCBI taxonomy): Bacteria > Pseudomonadati > Bacteroidota > Sphingobacteriia > Sphingobacteriales > Sphingobacteriaceae > Pedobacter > Pedobacter sp. MR2016-19. The sequence continues at coordinate 51,520 of NZ_JADCNK010000019.1, read as the reverse complement.
CTTTTAAGAAAAAAGAAGCAGAGCATAACATTAATCAGTATATTAAATCGCCCGAAGTGCGTTTAGCTGGCGATAATGTTGAACCGGGGATTTATCCTTTGGCAAAAGCTTTGGCACTTGCTGATGAACTGGAATTGGATTTGGTAGAAATATCTCCGAATGCCGTACCGCCAGTTTGTAGAATTATTGATTACAGTAAATTTGTTTACGAGCAAAAGAAAAAGCAGAAAGAAATTAAATCTAATGCGAAACAAACTGTAATTAAGGAGATTCGTTTTGGTCCTAACACCAACGACCACGATTTCCAGTTTAAATTAAAGCATGCAGTAAGCTTTTTAGAGAACGGTGAGAAAGTTAGGGCTTATGTGCATTTTAAAGGTAGAGCAATTGTTTACAAGGAGCAGGGAGAGATTTTATTATTAAAATTTGCCCAGGCTTTAGAAGATGTAGGAAAAGTAGAGTTATTACCTAAGTTAGAAGGTAAACGTATGTTCCTTACAGTTGCGCCTAAAGTAGCAAAAAAATAAAAATAGGTTTATAAATTAAAAAACAGGTTATGCCAAAAATGAAAACCAATTCCAGTGCTAAAAAGCGTTTTTCGCTTACTGGAACAGGTAAAATCAAAAGAAACAACGCATACAAAAGTCACATCTTAACAAAGATGAGCACTAAACGTAAACGTGCCTTAGGTCAAACAAGTATCGTATCTGATGCTGATATGGGTAACGTTAAACGTATGCTTTGCATCGGAAAGTAATTTATTAATTCACCAGGTATCAGGCTTTAAGCTTTCGGTTAAACGGAACGCCGCTTACCAAAAAACAACAACAACATGCCACGTTCGGTAAACGCAGTAGCTTCGAGAAGAAGAAGAAAAAAGATCCTTAATTTAGCCAAAGGTTATTGGGGAGCAAGAAGTAAGGTTTATACTGTTGCTAAAAACACAGTAGAAAAAGGTTTGCAATATGCATACCGTGACCGTAAAGTTAAGAAAAGAGAATTCCGCGGATTGTGGATCCAACGTATCAACGCTGGTGCACGTCAACACGGTATTTCTTACTCTCAATTGATCGGTAAACTAGCTTCAAAAGAAATCGGTTTAAACCGTAAAGTATTGGCTGATTTAGCAATGAATCACCCAGAAGCTTTCAAAGCTGTAATTGATGCAGTAAAATAGAAATTTTCGCTTAGGCGATGATCATATTTAAAAAAGGTTCCGATGCAAATCGGAACCTTTTTTTGTTAAACAGACTTACGAGGTCTGCAAGCACTATGCCCATCAGACCTCGTAAGTCTTGCAACGCGAATAATGGAATGATAGCTACTGAAAGTAGTTAAATATGATGGATTTATCCTAAAGCGGTCGTCATCTCGATCCGATAGCTATCGAATGAGCGCAATGGAATGGAGAGACCTATCAAAATAGATTTTGCTTCGCAGAGCCCTTGGGTTCTCGACTTTGTTGTACTCCGCTCGAAATGATGGAGACTTATGGATAGACTTACGAGGTCTATTTGTACATTGCCTATCAGACCTCGTAAGTCTGAAAACGCTTAACCCAAACTATTCGTAAATCTCATTCTGATTCCGCTTTGAAAATTGAGGATAATTTTAAAGATTTCAATCAGTGTTACTTTTTCAATTTTAGTCAAGCTATCAATTTCAATAAAGTTATTGGGAGCAGCCTGGTCATTGATAATGAGACTAGCCTGGTGTTTTAATCTTAAACCCATCAGGTAATAGTACGATTGCGAAAGTTCGGTAAATTGTTTTTCGCTAAAAACACCCAGTTCTTTTAAAGCCTTTAAACGCTCGCCGGTATTTTCTTTCTGAAAAATCCTGTTCTGTAAAGCATAAACCCTGGCTAAGTCTACAATAGGGGTCATGGCTGTTTTAATATCAAAGACTTCTTTTTTATGGATTTTTTGCGTTCTAATATTTCTAAAATAAGTGAGGGGCGGCTCGTAGAGTAAGGCATTTTTTGCCAGGTATACGTAGAATTTTTCGATAGGTTTTTGTAGCTCCTCATCAACAAAAGACCTTAGACTTTCCATAATAGCTAAATCGCCGTAAATTGCCCTGCAATCGAAAAATGCGGCAAATTTTACAGCAGCCTCAGGTAAAGCCTCTTCTATCCAGTTTTTGTAATTATACTTCCAGTGCGAGAGTGAATGCGTCCAGTTAGGGTTGGTGGCCATATAATCACCATCGCAATATACAAAACCCACAAAATTTAATTTATCAGATACCTGGGTAGCAAAGTCTAGAAAATAAGTACGCACCGCTGCTCTATTGTCTTCTCCGGTATCTTCGTAAATAATGGCATTGTCCTGATCGGTTTTTAGGCTAAGCTCTTTTCTCCCTTCGCTACCCAAAACCATAAATACAAATTTTGCAGGTGGTGGTCCTAATTTGGCAATTACCTCCTCAATAATTTTAAAGGAAATGGTATCGGCAATAGTGGTAATAACCTCGTTTACAATTTTCGAATGCACACCTCTGGTCAGTAGCTGAGAAACTATGCCTGGTACTTTCTGCCATTTTAGTTTTAAATCGCTGGTATTTACGGCCGATTTTACCGATTGGATAAAAACTAACGGAGATTCTGCCTGCTCGCTTAACAGGCGATTCCTGCTTAGAAAACCTACGTAATTACCATTATCGTTGACCAATAAATAGCGCGATTTTTTGCTGAACATCATCAATATCGCCTCATAAACATAGGCATCAGGAGTTATGGTGACAATGTCTGTGTCCATTACTTCGTCAATTGGCAAATTTGCATTCAGTTGTCTGGCAATTACGTTATCTCTTAAAGTAATATCGGTTACGAAGCCCAGATAAGCGTCCTGATCATTTTTAATAAATAGGCAGCTGGTTTTCTGTTCAGACATTTTAATTGCAGCTTCAAAAATAGGTGTGCCAGGACTGCAACTCACTATCTTTTTGAAAGTAATGTCTCCAATACGGGCGGTATAAATTTGATCAGCTAGTTTATCTTCCATTAAAAAGTCCCTGTAAAATTCTTTTAAACGAAAATTCTTTTTCCTTTTTCTTCTCCAGGTTAAAAGTATGTTCCTGATGGTACACTGAAGTTAAGCTAATTTTTCCTGTTTTTAGAAGATGAAAGAAAATCCTTGCTGTGTTTATCGTATCAGATAAAGCATTATGGATATTTTCGGGTACTTCATTAAATAAAACGGTATAAAATTTATCCAGTTTTAAATGACTGATCACCGTATTGGTAATATAGGGCGCGCTTGCCTTCATCGTACAGAAAAATGTCAGGTTTTTAAATGTGTTTTCTTTTCCGATGCGGTATAATTCAACATTTACCATGTGATAATCAAGTTCAATAAAGTGTCCGATCACTAAAGGTTTATATTGTTTTATATCTTCAGAAAACTTCAACATTACTTTCTCTCTGTTTTCACCGTGCTTATCCAGGTATTCAGGGGTAATTTTATGGATTTTTAATGCAGCCTTATCAATGGTGAAACCGGTATTTTTAATGTAGTGATTCTCCCGTTTAATTTCCTGATAGGATTGATCATAAATAATCCAGGCAATTTGGACAATATGGGGCCAGTTCTTTTCTTTAGAATAAGGTGCCGTCCAATTTTTAGGCAGGCCTGAAGTTTCGGTATCAACGACGAGGAAGTATGCTTGCAATTTTGAATGGTTAGCGTATAAGATTGATCTATTTCAAAGGTAATTATTTAAGGACATAAACTATAATTATTCACGCATCCTTTCAATAAAGGCGATTTATAATTAATGGGAAATATTTGAAAGGCACTATTTGGTCTTTAGGGGCGACATTTCGAGCGAAGAGCAACGCAGTCGGGAACCCGAAGGCTCTGCGAAACTAACTCTGTTTAGATAGATCTCTCCATTTCGCTGCGCTTCAGTCGAGATGACGATTTTCCTATTTTTATTGTCCCTGAACTTGCGATTTGTTTAATTTCTTATGAAAGAACTAATTACTTATTCGTGATGTCAGATGTTACCATCTGACACCAAATAAGTTTTGGAACTGAAATTCTTTAATTCTAGTTTTTGGTTAATGGATCTAGATTTGTTTATAGTCAGATGGTAACATCTGACTACACAACTAATTCAAATGCCATTATTTACTAATCAGTAAAAACGCTAGTGCGGCTAATACGGAGCCTATTATCGGACCAACAATTGGTATCCAGGCATAACTCCAGTCGCTACTTCCTTTTCCTTTCATTGGGATTAAAAAGTGAACAATCCGTGGTCCTAAATCTCTTGCGGGATTTATGGCATATCCAGTTGTTCCTCCTAAACCCAAACCAATTACCCATACTAAAAATGCTACCGGCATTGCGCCAATTGAGCCTAAGCCAATAGGAGTGGTAACGGTTTCTTTCGTACCCATACTGGCATCTGTAAAATAAAAAATCACAAATATTAAAACGAAAGTGCCGATAATTTCTGATAACAAGTTTGAGGAGACATTTCTGATGGCAGGGGAGGTGGCAAAAGGAGCGGCCTTTAAACCCTGATCATCAGTGGCATCGAAATGGTCTTTGTAAATGAGCCAAACCATAAAAGATCCTGTCATTGCGCCAGCTAACTGTGCCATGATGTAAAATGGAACCAATGCCCAGCTAAAGCCTTTTCCAATAGCAAGTCCGAGGGTTACAACTGGATTTAAGTGTGCTCCGCTATACGGGCCGGCAACAACAACTCCTACAAATACGGCAAGTGCCCAAGCCGTTGTAATCACAATCCAGCCACTGTTATTGCCTTTAGTACCTTTAAGTACTACGTTAGCTACTACACCATTTCCTAAAAGAATCATTAGTGCTGTACCAATAAACTCTGAGAGATATACATTCATTATAAAATTTTAAGCGATTTGTAATTAATTTATAGTTCAATTAACGCAATCTGTAATAAGCATCGAGTTATATAAGGCAAAGATGCTGTCTCATAAATATAGAATTGTCCTCCTGAGTTTGTCGAAGGACCTGCTTTAAATGTCTTACAAGACGTTTCGACAGGTTCAATGTGACAAAATCGATTGAATTACAATTTATGTTACAGCCTCGATAACAGTTATTTATTAGCCCTCTGCATTTACCCTGGCCGCTTTTACAGCCCTGTTCCAGCCTTTTATTCTTTCGCTGTTATCAATTCCTTCCTCAGCAACAAAGGTTCTGTTAATTTTCCATTGCGAACGGATCTGATCGATACTTTCCCAGAAACCGATAGCCAATCCGGCCAGATATGCAGCACCAATAGCAGTAACCTCTGTTACATCTGGTCTGATTACTTTACAGTTTAACAGATCGGCCTGAAACTGCATTAATAAATCGTTGGCCGTAGCACCGCCATCTACGCGGAGTTCGGCAATATTTACGCCTGCATCGGCCTCCATAGCTTTCAAAACATCCATGGTTTGATAGGCAATACTTTCCAGGGCTGCCCTTGCAATATGCGATTTGTTTGTGCCTCTGGTTAATCCTGTTATAGTTCCGCGGGCATGCTGATCCCAGTGTGGAGCACCCAAGCCTGCAAAAGCGGGCACTACATATACACCATCGGTATCTTTTACCTTTTTGGCGAGGGTTTCTACATCTGCAGACCTTGAAATAAAGCCCATTTCGTCCCTAAGCCATTGCACAACCGCACCGCCTATAAAAATACTTCCTTCAAGTGCATAATTAACCTGGCCGTTAATTTGCCAGGCAATGGTGGTTAAGAGATTGTTGGCAGAAATTTTTGGCTTTTCTCCTATATTCATCAGCATGAAACAACCTGTGCCATACGTGTTTTTTACCATGCCGATTTCGGTACACATCTGACCAAAAAGTGCCGATTGCTGATCGCCTGCTATACCTGCAATTGGAATTTTAGCTGCCAGTATTCTTCCGGCAGTTTCGCCATAAACCTCGCTTGATGATTTTACCTCCGGCAGCATTGCTTTTGGAATGGAAAATAATTCGAGCAGTTCTTCATCCCAGTTAAGGGTATGTATATTATAAAGCATGGTACGTGAGGCGTTGGTTACATCGGTAACATGTTTTTCGCCTGCTGTCAATTTCCAGATCAACCAGGTGTCTATGGTGCCGAAAGCCAGTTTTCCTGCTTCAGCCTTTTCGCGTGCTCCTTCTACATTTTCCAAAATCCACCGGGCTTTGGTTGCAGAAAAATAAGCATCGATAATGAGGCCTGTTTTCTCCTGGATTTGACCCGCCAGACCTTTGGCTTTAACTTCGTCGCAATAGGCAGAAGTACGCCTGTCTTGCCAAACTATGGCATTATAAATGGGCATTCCGGTTTCTTTATCCCAAACCACTGTGGTTTCGCGCTGATTGGTAATGCCTATGGCGGAAATATCGTGTACAGTTAGACTGGCTTTTACAATTACTTCGGTAACAACGGCTAATTGTGTCGACCATATTTCCATTGGATCATGCTCCACCCATCCGGCTTTCGGATAAATCTGCGTGAATTCTTTTTGCGCTATGGCAACAATTTCACCGTCGTGGTTAAAAATAATGGCTCTCGAACTTGTGGTTCCCTGATCGATAGACAAGATGTATCTGCTCATAATTAAGAATTTGGTTAGCGGGCTAAAGCTGATTCAGCTATTTCAGGTGCTGAATAATGATAAATATAACCATCTGCTAATTTGTTAAAAGTTTCAATTTGACCGGCCTCCCAGTTTTCATCTGCCGATAGTTCTTTGGCCAGGAGGGAGGCTACCCGTGGCGCCATATCCTTCGCAGCCTGTGCATCAATAAATAATATCCTAAGCCTTCTGCTTAAAATATCCTCTACGGTTTCTGCCATTTCGTTTCGTGCCGACCAAACTACTTCGGCTTCTACAAAAGGAAAAGATGGATGTAACTGCTGATTGAGGCTTGGATTTTGTTTAATTAATGTCTCAATTTTATCTCGGTCTGAGCCATATATCGATAAATGATGATCTTCTTTAATCATTTGGCTTCCATGGATACTGAGATTTTCAGTTACACATGCTTTCGGTTCTAAACCTGCATGAGTAATGGCCAAATCAACCGTTTCTTCAGCCATGCGGCGGTAGGTGGTCCATTTTCCACCGGTTATGGTAATTAATCCCTTTGCGGAAACAATCAGTTTATGATCCCTGCTAATTTCTTTGGTACTATTTCCATCACCATTGGTAGGGGCGGCCAATGGTCGTAAACCAGAGAACACGCTTAAGATATCTTTTTCAAGGGGCATGCGGTTAAAATAGCTTGCCGCAGTACTCATAATAAAATCTACCTCTTCTTTTAAAGCCCGTGGCTCAAGGCTGTGTTCATTTAATGGGGTATCCGTTGTGCCCACAAGCAAATGATTATGCCAGGGAACCGCAAACAATACGCGCCCATCAGAAGTTTTCGGGATCATTAAGGCCGATTTGCTGTTTAAAAAGCTTTTTTCCAATACCACATGCATACCCTGACTTGGGCGAACCATCTTTTTTGAATCGGGATTGTTCATGTGCAGGATATCATCTACAAAAACACCTGTGGCATTAATCACTACTTTGCCTTTAAACTGTGCTTTTAAGCCTGTAATGGTATCTTCTGTTTCAATTCCCGCAACGGTTTCGCCATTTTTTAATAAACCGATTACTTTGGTATAATTTAATAATGTAGCGCCTTTCTCAATGGCTGTTTGAGCAATATTGATCGCTAAACGCGCATCATCAAACTTTCCGTCATAATACCTGATGCTTCCTTTTAACCCCTTCTCTTTGATGCCAGGCATCATACTTAAGGTTTCTTTTTTAGAGAAAAATTTGGATTTTCCGAAACTGTATTTTCCTGCCAGCCAATCGTACAGGGTAAGTCCGGTTAAATATTTTATAATGGAAAACCAATCGTAGCATGGGATCAGGAACGCTTCTTTATGTACTAAATGTTTAGCGTTCTGTTGTAATAATCCACGTTCTTTAAGGGCATGCCTTACCAGTCCAATATCTCCCTGGGCCAGGTAGCGTACACCTCCGTGCACCAGTTTTGTGCTCCGGCTGGATGTTCCTTTTGCATAATCAGCCTGTTCTACCAATAAGGTTTTGTAACCACGGCTGGCCGCATCAAGCGCTGTGCCCAAGCCCGTTGCCCCGCCACCAATGATGATCAAGTCCCAATTTATGTTTTCTGCTACCAGCGGCTGATGTAATCTTTTCATTTTTATATATAAAAGTAATAAAACGAAACAATTCGCAATTATAAGAAATAGTAAGCGAAATAATATAATATGTACGTTAAAAATTTATTAAATATTTGTATAAAATATTTTAAAGCATGTTTTTATTACTAATTTGCAGCACGCTAATTAAATATATTATGATGAATTTGGCTGAGAGGCACCAGTTTATTTTAAGTCGCCTGCAACGTGATCAGTACATCAATGTGGTTGATTTATGTAAGGAACTGAAAGTGTCGTCGGTAACAATAAGAAAGGACTTAAAACTACTTGAAGATAAGAGCCTTCTATTTAGAACACATGGAGGTGCAACCGTAAACAATCCATATACGGTAGATCGTCCGGTTAATGAGAAAGAGAAAATACAATCTACCGAGAAGAATAAAATCGGGATAGCTGCAGCAGCATTGCTGAACGATAACGATTCTATTGTGATTGCATCGGGTACCACAGTGCTTTATTTTGCGAAGAACATTGCACCGGCAACAAACTTAACCGTGGTTACGTCTGCATTAAATGTGGCTTTGGAATTGATGCGCGAGCCGAGTATCGAAGTGATCCAACTGGGTGGGCTGCTGAGAAAAAGTTCTTCCTCAGTAATGGGCGCTTATGCCGAACAGGTTTTACAGGATTTTTATTTCAACAAATTGTTTTTAGGGGTAGATGGCATTGATCTGGATTTCGGATTAACCACCACGAATGCTATGGAGGCGCATTTAAACCGCAAAATGATTGGTGCTTCACAAAAAACAATTGTACTGGCCGATTCTACCAAATTTGGTAAAAGAGGTTTTGGAAAGATATGCGGATTAGAAGAAATTGACCATATTATCACAGATAAAGGAATTTCTGAACAAATTGTAAAACATTTAGAGGGCTTGGGTGTTACTGTAACTATCGTGTAGCGCGTTCCACGCGAACGGTACATCCCAAACATATAATTTGAACATGGAAAAAAAACGAATACACATTTTAGAAGACGATCAGGAGATCAGAAACGTGATTGAAATCCTGCTAAAGGAAGAGGGTTTTGAATTACAGCTTTCCTCATCTTTTGCAGAGCTGAAGAAAAATATCCAGGATGCAATGCCTGATCTTTTCTTATTAGATGTAATGTTACCAGATGGAAACGGAGCAGAAATCTGCGAAGATTTAAAAACGGATATTTTTACCAAACACATTCCGATTATTGTAATGTCTGCACAGAATAATAGCGAGCAAAAAGCGATTGATGCATTTGCGGATGATTACATCAGCAAACCTTTCGATATTTACGACGTTTTGGAACGCATTAATGCGCAGTTGAAAAGAAGTTCAGAAAACCGGACCAAAGTTTAACCGAAACAAAACATAAAAAAAGAGAGAAGCCGGTTAAGCTTCTCTCTTTTTTTGACTAAGATTTTTCTAGTATTCGATTACCACTTTACCAATAGTTTTGCCACTTTCCAATAAACGGTGGGCTTCTTTTAAGTTTTCTACCGTAAATCCCTTCAAGGTTTGATTTAAGGTAGTTTTAAGTGTGCCATTGTTCAATAACTTAGCCAGTTCATTTAAAATGTGATGTTGCTGTTCCATATCATCAGTTTGATACATGGAGCGTGTGTACATCAGCTCCCACGAAAAGGTAACACTTTTGTTTTTTAATTTGTTTAGTGCAATTGGATTGGCCGAGCCTGTTATCGATACAATATGGCCCTGCGGTTTAATCAACTCAACCAGGTCATCCCAATAACTATTCAGGTCTACAAAATCGAGTATAAAATCCACTTCCTTAAAACCTGCTGCACGTACTTCTTCAACCAGGTTTTTATGATTTACCACTACATCGGCCCCCATGGATTTACACCAATCTTTTGTTTCTGGTCGTGAGGCCGTCGTAATCACTTTTAAGCCACTTATTTTCTTCGCCAGTTGTATGGCAATGGAGCCAACGCCGCCTGCACCACCAATAATCAGGATGCTTTTTCCTTTATCTTTTTGCTCACTGATGCGGATGCGGTCGTACAGTGATTCCCAGGCGGTAAGCGCTGTTAACGGCAGGGCGGCTGCTTCGGCGACAGTTAATGTTGTAGGTTTTAAACCTACAATACGTTCATCAATCAACTGGTATTCGGTGTTTGAGCCGCTTCGCGTTAAATCTCCGGCATAATACACTTCGTCTCCGGCTTTAAAAAAGGTAACGCCTGCGCCAACGGCTTCAACTGTGCCAACAGCATCCCAGCCAATTACTTTGGGTGTATCCAGTACCATGTCTTTCGCGCTGTTCTGGCGGATTTTAAAATCAACCGGATTTATGCTGATGGCCTTTATTTTTACGAGCAGGTCGCGTCCTTCTGGTTGCAGAACAGGTGTTTCAAATGTGATAAAACTTTCGTTTTCGCTTATTGGGAGTGAGGTTTTAAATCCTATGGCTTTCATTGCTGATTAATTATTTAGTTAAAGATATTGTTTTTGTATAGCAAATATAAACTGATATAGTTTTGTAAAACGTCGGTTTTTTTTAATCGCAAAAGGAAATGATCCTTAAAGTCATAGAAGCTCATTTGTGAGGTGAAGTATTAACAGGATGCATTAACAAGCATTAACCAAAAAGTGATCGCGCTCATTTTTTGGTTTGAGCCTTATCATCACTGCATCCATTAAAGCAAGGTAGTTTTGCTGTAGAAATTATTTGATCCTTCGCATATCGGGGGGCATTTTACATCAAAAAACACCATGTTACACTCCTTTCATATTCCCGTTTTAGGCCTGGGTTACTCTATTGATACTCCATTAAAAGTTGCCAGGTATGGCATTTCTTCCGTACTCTCTATTGTTGACGATGAACTGGTGGAGCGAATGCGTGCTTATCATTCACAAAACAGATCTGTGGATTTCGAGTCGATTGCTAAAGGTGAAACCGATAGCCGTAGCCGACGCATTACCGCATACCTCAACTTTTTATCTGATTGCATTAACCAGGATTTCAAAGCTTTAAAACAACAGAATTTTACCGAGGGGAATGATATCTGTCGCTATTTCGAACTTTTACCGGATCACTCAAAATTAAAGCATGGTTACGAACTGATGATGGAATATCCTGAAGGGGAAACCAAACAAAGCTTTCAATCCGTACTGAAAAATGCGATGCGTATGGGCAATATTGATGTTAACATTATGGCCAAGGTGGATAAAATGAACTATGTTAATGGCGAATACACTGGTGATGGTAATACGGATGCACTAGCGGCTTTACGTGGTTTTGCAGAAAGTAAACTCAATGCCTCAGTAGTACTTTCCGCAGGAATGAACCCCAAATTATACAGCTATATGGAGCATTTTGCCGACTTTTTTCCAGGCGAAAATGCTTCATTAAAAAAGAGGATTATCTTAAAAGTAAGTGATTTCAGGTCAGCTTTGATCCAGGCCAAATTTTTGGCCAAAAAAGGATTATGGGTATCAGAGTTCAGGATCGAATCCGGGTTAAACTGTGGTGGCCATGCATTTGCCACAGAAGGCTATCTGCTGGGACCGATTCTGGAGGAATTTAAAACTAAAAAAATCGATATGTGTCGCGAACTTTTTGAAATGTATAAGCTTGCATTGATGCAAAAGGGGATTCCAGTCGAAAAGGAACTTAAACAAAAGATCACGGTGCAAGGCGGAATCGGAACCGCGGCAGAACATAAATTTTTGTTGCAACATTACCATCTTGATGCCACAGGCTGGGGAAGTCCTTTTTTATTGGTGCCGGAAGTGACCAATGTAGATGCAGATACCTTATTACAGCTTACCGGCGCAACAGCACAGGATTTTTATTTAAGCAATGCCTCTCCACTGGGGATCCGTTTTAATAATTTTAAGAACAGCACCATAGAACAGCAGCGGACCGAGCGGATTGAAAAGGGCCGGCCCGGAAGTCCATGTACCAAGAAATACCTCTGCAACAATACCGAATTTACCGAAGAGGCCATTTGCACCGCATCGCGTGAATATCAGCACTTAAAGATCAAGAGCCTTAAAACAGCCGGACTGACTGCTGAAGAATACGAAAAGCAATTTAACGAGGTTACCGGAAAAGTATGTCTTTGCGAAGGACTTTGTTCTTCCACTTACCTGAAATACAATATCCTTAAACCCAAAGAAAATAAGGCGGTGGCCATCTGTCCTGGGCCAAACCTGGCCTATTTCTCCGATGTATACTCATTTGATGAGATGGTTGGGCATATTTATGGTAAAATTAACCTCTTGGAGCAGGTAGAGCGGCCGCATGTTTTTATCAAAGAACTTAACCTCTATATCGATTACCTTCAGGAAGATATTAAACAACAGTTGCAGCATTTCAGCGATAAAAAAATGAAACAGTTAAATGGTTTTAAACAGCAGCTGTCGGAAGGAATCAATTATTATAAAAAACTCTTTAGCGAAATGGCAGATCATGCTTCTGATGAGTTTAAGCAATTATATGAACAGTTGGCAAGTTCGAAAAATAAACTAGATACACTGATTGTTGGCTAAGAAAAAAGATCGGTAATACTTTTATCTATATTTACGGAGATATACTTGAAGCATAATGGATAGGTCGAAATTTTTAGATGCAATTATTGAAAACGCTATTGATGGGATTATTACCATTGATGACCGGGGGATTATAGAACATTTAAATCCTGCTGCACTTGAGCTTTTCGGTTATGACAGGGAAGAATTGGTAGGTAAGAACATTTCAGCTCTGATGCCTGAACCCGATCATTCACGTCATGATGGATACCTGTCCAGATACGAACATACTGGGCATAAACACATTATCGGCATCGGGAGGGAGGTTTCTGGCAAGCGTAAAGATGGCTCTGTATTTCCGTTCAGGCTGGGGGTGAGCGAGATCAAATTTAGCGACCGTAAAATTTATACAGGCTTTATCCACGACCTGAGCAAAGAAAAAGCCAACGAAGAGCAGATTAAAAGTTATACTGAAAAACTTGAAGTTAAGATAAAGGAACGTACACAGGACCTGGTTAAGCTGGTGTCGGAACTGGAAATGGCCAAGGAAAATATGCGCGCACTCTTTCAAAAGGAAAAGGAACTGAACCAGCTCAAAACCAGGTTTGTTTCTATGGCCTCGCATGAGTTTAGAACGCCGCTCAGTTCGATTCAGCTTTCAGCATCTCTCATTGATAAATATACCACTAAACAGGATGTGGCCAATGTGGAGAAGCATACCTTAAAAATCAAAAATTCCATCAATAACCTCACTACAATATTAAACGATTTCCTTTCGCTTGAGAAACTCGAGGCCGGAAAAGTGGAGGCTTCGGTGCAAGCATTTAACATCATCAGCTTTGCCGAAGAAATAGCAGAAGAGATGCAAATGATGACCAAACAGAACCAGCATATTATTTACGAGCATACCGGAACAACCGCAGAGGTTTACCTGGATCCGAACCTGTTGAAGAATTGCATCATCAATCTGATTTCAAATTCGATCAAATACAGCGGCGAGGATACGCTCATCCAGTTCAATTCCATTTTAAAGGATGATGAACTGATTTTAGAGGTTAAAGACAATGGGATTGGTATTCCGGCAGCCGATCAGGGCAATCTGTTCGAACCATTTTTCAGGGCACACAATACCGGCGATATTCCGGGAACAGGACTAGGGCTGAACATTGTAAAAAGATATGTTGGCCTGATGAACGGCACGGTAACCTGCAATAGCGAGCAGCATTCGGGTACGGTATTTACACTTACCTTTCCCTTTAAAAATAATTTTATAATTTAAGATCTATCCCATGAACAAGAAAGTTTTAATCATTGAAGATAATGACGACATCAGGGAAAGTACTGCTGAAGTGCTTGATCTGGCAGGTTATAAAACTTTTATGGCTAAACACGGAAAAATCGGTGTTGAAATGGCTGTTAATCATCTACCTGATGTAATTCTGTGCGATATTATGATGCCTGAACTGGATGGATATGGGGTTTTGTACCTGTTGAACAAAAATCCTAAAACGGCCAATATTCCTTTTATTTTCATCACCGCAAAAACGGAGCGTGCAGATATGAGAAAAGGCATGGAAATGGGCGCAGATGATTACCTCACCAAACCCTTTGATGATACGGAACTTTTCAGGGCGATAGAAAGCAGGTTTAAAAAAAAGCAGCAGGCCACTAGTTTTAATTCAACAGAAGGTAATAGTGAAACGGTAATGGATGAACTGCGCAAAAAAGGTAAACCGAGAGCGGTAAACAGCAAACAGATAATTTATATTGAAGGCGATGAACCCACACACCTCTATTACATTAATAAAGGACAGGTGAAAACCTACAAACGTTTTAAAGATGGGAGGGAACTTTCTTCAGGGCTTTACCATGATGGAGACTTTTTTGGTTACGAAAGTTTATGCAATGGCGAGCTATATGCAGAAAATGCCGCAACGCTAACCGAATCAGAAATTATCCATATTCCCAAAGCAGATTTTATGGAATACCTGCTCAGCCACCAGGCCGTATCTAAAACATTTATCGGTCTGTTATCCGGAAATGTGCGTGATAAAGGAAAACAGATGCTCCAGCTGGCCTATTCCTCAGTTAGAAAACGGGTAGCCGAAGCCTTATTACAGGTTGCAACAAAATTTGGAGATGGCACGGCTGATAGCTGCACCATCCGCATCTCCCGCGATGACCTGGCCGCACTGGTGGGTACCGCCAGCGAAACAGTAAGCCGAATGCTGGCTGATTTTAAAGATGAAAAACTGATCGATAAAACCGGTAATGCCATTAATATTTTATCTATCGAAAAACTAAGGAATATTAAACAGTAGCGTTCATTAGTCATTGGTTCACTAGTCATTGGTTTACAGCCCAATTCGTCATTGCTAGGCTGGGTTAGTGGGAGCCGAAGCAATCTCCTGAGAATAAGTTTATTGATGATTAGTTCCCACAGAGATCGTCATTTCGACCGCAGTGGAGAAATCTTTTAACTTAACTCAAAGATTTCTCTATTTTGTTACGCTTCATCCAATAGCTATCAGGTCAAAATGGCTACCAAATTGGTGTGGTGCTTTAAGATTCCCACCTGCGTGGGAATGACGATTGCATTATAAAAATTGGCTGAGTTTTAATTAGTTCAAAGCCACATTCTTCATTACGAGGCCGGGTAAGCGGGAGGCGAAGCAATCTTCTTAACATTAGTTCATTGGTCATTTGTTTTTTGTTTAAAGCTGTTCATCCACTCCAAACGCCAAACGCTCAACTCTACACTTAAAATGTAACCAGTATCATTTTTTTCTCTAAGCGTTCTCACCTGTTGCCTTACGCTTCCTTCATAGTTTTGTATATATAAACACTGTATATGAAAGCTATAGCTTATAACATTAAGCCCGATGAAAAGGAATGGTTGGTACTGGCCAATTATAAAAAACACGATATCACCATAATTGCCAATAGCTTAACAGCCGATACGCTTTCATTTGCAACCGGCAAAGAGGCCCTTTTGGTTTTTAATAACGATGAGCTGAGTGGTAATATGATATTGGAACTTAGAGCGCTCGGTATCAAATATATTGCAACTTCATCTTCACAAACAGATCATCTCGACCTTCCTGCTGCGGGGCTTGCCGGTATCAAGATTGCCAATGTGCCATTGCTTGCCGATCAGGCTGATACCAAAGCGAGGATGGAGCAGGTTATCAAAAACCTCGATCAGTGGGCCGCTGGTAAATGCGTGGGCAAAGCCTGCTGCTGCCAGAACGAGTGTGCAACCACTAAAAAACTGTAAAGATGGAAAGTGCCGAATTGCTTAAAAAATATAACGTAGCCGCTCCACGTTATACCAGTTATCCAACTGTTCCGTACTGGGATATTGAGAACTTTAATGCAAATAGTTGGCTGGGCAGCGTGGCCAATACTTATGCCGGCTATAAAGAGGAAGGAATCAGTTTGTATATCCACCTTCCGTTTTGCGAAAGTCTGTGTACTTATTGTGGTTGTAATACCCGTATTACCAAAAACCACTCGGTAGAAGTACCATATATCCTGGCTGTACTTGCTGAATGGGATATGTATGTAGGTGCATTGCGTGAGAAACCTAAATTAAGAGAACTTCACCTCGGTGGAGGAACGCCTACTTTTTTTAGTGCAGAAAATCTCGAACTGCTTATTAACGGCATTATGCAAAATGCTACTTTGGTTCCCGATGCCGAACTTTCTTTTGAGGCGCATCCGGCCAATACCACCAAAGCGCATTTAACAGCACTCTACCAGCTTGGTTTTAGAAGATTGAGTTTGGGGATACAGGATTTTGACCCCAAAGTTCAGTTTTTAATCAACCGCTTTCAAACACCTGAGCAGGTAGCTAACGTAACTGGCGAGGCAAGGGAAATGGGTTATACTTCCATCAATTTTGATTTGATTTATGGGCTCCCCGGGCAAAGTATTGATGGATTGGAGCGCACCATAAGCGATGTGATTAGCATGCAGCCAGACCGCATTGCTTTTTACAGTTACGCCCATGTGCCTTGGTTAAAACCCGGACAGAGGCATTACACCGAAAAAGATATTCCCGCCGGAGATGAAAAATTTGCGCTTTACCAGTTTGGCAGAAAGTTGCTGCTTGAGGCTGGTTATGAGGATGTAGGGATGGATCATTTTGCTCTGAAAAGCGATCTTTTGTTTCAATCGATGGCAGCAGATAAACTCCACCGGAATTTTATGGGTTACACCAGTCAGCATACCCATTTACTTATCGGTCTCGGTGTTTCGTCGATCAGCGATAGCTGGACAGCCTTTGCGCAGAACCCTAAAACGGTAGAAGCTTATTTAGATAAAATAGCACAGAAATTATTACCTGTAGAAAAAGGACATTTTTTAACAGATGAAGATCTCGCTGTAAGAAAACACATTCTCAATATCATGTGCAGGGCAAAAACTGCTTACAGCGAGGGTATTCCAAAAAAGGTATCTGAGCGGCTTTTGCCTTTGTTGCACGATAAACTGGTATGGGTAACTGAAAAAGAAATCAGGATTACTACCAAAGGAAAATCCTTCCTGAGAAATGTCTGTATGGCATTCGACGAGAAATTATGGCTTAAGCAACCTAAAACACAACTATTCAGTTCATCAATATAAGAAAAGATTACAATGGAAGATCAAAGTAAAACCACAACCAAAGCCATTTGCTACCACTGTGGGGAAGATCTGCCCAAGGTAAAATATCAAACAGATGATAAAGATTTTTGCTGTGCGGGCTGTATGGCTGTTTTCAAAATCCTTTCAGAAAACAACCTATGCAATTATTATGTGTACAACAATAACCCCGGCAGGCAATTAAAAAATGAAAGCCATTTAGAATACCTCGACGACCCTAAAATTATCGATCAATTGCTCGATTACAAACATGAAAGTTCGTGCATCATTACCTTTTATATTCCCGCCATCCATTGCAGCTCCTGCATCTGGTTATTAGAACACCTGTATAAAATCAATCCCGCTATTTTCAGCTCACGAATCGATTTTCTCAAAAAGCAGGTAACCATCAACTTCAACCATGAAGAAATTTCGCTAAAACATTTGGTAGAAACCTTAAATCAGATCGGTTACGAACCCTTAATAAGTCTGCAGGATGTAGTAAAGGCCCACAGTAGTTCGGTTGATAAAAGCCTGATATTAAAAATTGCTGTCGCAGGATTTTTAATGGGCAATGTGATGCTTTTTAGCTTCCCCGAATATTTTGGTTTATCAGGTTTTGAAAAACAGTTCCAGTCCTTATTCGGTTGGTTAAACCTGGCATTCTCCATTCCAGCGGCTTTTTATTGCGGGCAGGATTATTTTACCTCGGCCATTACCAGTATTAAACACAAACACATCAATTTAGATACGCCTTTAGCACTGATTATTGCGGTATTGTTTTTACGCACCGCATTTGAAGTCATCTTTGCCACCGGACCAGGTTTTGCCGATACGTTAACAGGTCTGGTGTTTTTGCTTTTAATGGGGAAATGGCTTAAACAGCGTACCTACCATCACATTTCTTTCGACCGCGATTACCGTTCTTATTTCCCTATTGCGGTTACTACCTTACAGCAGGGTAAAGAAAAACCCGTATCCATCAACGATATTAAAATCGGTGATAGGTTGTGGATTAGAAATGGAGAACTGGTGCCTGCAGATGCCATTTTAATGAAGGGTGATGCCTGGGTGGATATGAGTTTTGTTACCGGCGAATCGGAGCCGATACATAAAGTACTGGGCGAAATTATTTATGCAGGTGGGAGGCAAACCACCGAAGCCATAGAACTCGAAGTGATCAAACCGGTTTCACAGAGCTACCTTACCGGACTCTGGAATAACGACAACTACAAAAACAACATCGAAAAGCAGAATTTTAACGATTCTGTCGCAAAATATTTCAGCCTCGGGGTTTTTCTGATTGCATTTTCGGCTACAGCTTACTGGTTGTTTCAGCACGATAGCCACAAGGCCTGGTCGGCATTTACCGCAGTTATTATTGTGGCCTGTCCCTGTGTACTCGCTTTAAGTACGCCTTTCACTTTATCTGCTATCTTATCTGTTTTTGATAAAAAAGGATTTTATGTAAAAAATACAGATGCGGTTGAAGAACTTGCCAAATGTGATACCTTGATTTTCGATAAAACGGGTACCTTAACCAGTAATGAAAATGCCGAAATCTCCTTTAGTGGGGCCTTAACAAACGAAGAAAAACTGATTGTGGCTTCGCTGTTGCGCAACTCGACCCATCCCTTAAGCAGGCATATTTTAAAGGCTTTAAACGTTGAAAGATTTTATTCACTTAACGATTATAAAGAAGTGGTGGGTAAAGGTTTATCTGCCCGGATCAATAATCATACTATTTATGCCGGACATTTGTCCATGTTGCCTGTAACCATAAAATCGGTTGGGGAAACCGGTGTGCATATTGTGATCGACCGGGCTTATAAAGGTTGTTTTGATATCAAACAGCAATGGCGGCCCGGATTGGCTCAGCTGGTTTCAAAACTCTCTAAATTTAACCTGCAGGTGTTATCGGGTGATACAGATAAGGACCATTCCATGCTGAGGACTATTTTTCCGGAACGCAGCACCATCAGGTTCCGGCAGCGTCCGCACCAAAAACTGGACGCCGTTTTAAGCCTCCAGGAAAGCGGGAATACCGTAATGATGCTTGGTGATGGCTTAAATGATGCCGGAGCTTTAAAGCAGAGCAATTTTGGGATCGCCTTAACCGATAACATCAATAATTTTACCCCAGGCTGCGATGCCATTCTGCAGGGTGGCGGATTGAACCTCCTACCTCATTTCATCCAGCTCAGCAAAGATGGACTTAAAGTGATTAAAATAAGTTTTGCCATCGCTATTGCTTACAACTGTATTGGTATTTATTATGCCGTACAGGGAACACTTTATCCATTGGTTGCTGCGGTGCTGATGCCCGTTAGTACTGTTACCATCATATTATTCACCACCCTGGCTACCCGCTGGTTTGCCCGTAAAAATAAACTGATATGAATATCCTCTACTTTTTAGTTGGCTGCAGCATTTTAATGGCACTCATTTTTCTGGGTGCCTTCTTTTGGGCTTATAAAACCGGTCAGAACGATGATGTACATACCCCTGGCATCCGCGTATTGTTCGACGATGAAGTGATTGCCGAAAAAAGTGAAGAAGATCACTTTTCCAGCTAACCGCCATCATCCTTTATCTCTTGGTTGCAGGATACCTTTGGTGTACAAAACATACAAAATTCCGCTTCGATTATGCAGCTAGAAAAATTTACTTACGATAACAGGATTGTCAGAAACTTTGGCATTGCCACCCTGGTTTGGGGAATTATAGGGATGACTGTTGGACTGCTTGTTGCCATGCAGCTTTTTAAGCCGGCAATGAACATGGGTAACCAGTACACCACTTTTGGCAGGATCAGGCCTTTGCATACCAATGCCGTGATTTTCGCCTTTGTAGGGAACGCCATTTTTATGGGCGTTTATTATTCGCTTCAGCGTTTACTCAAGGCCAGGATGTTCAGCGATGTGCTCAGCAAGATTCATTTTTGGGGCTGGCAGCTTATCATCTTATCGGCCGTAATTACCCTTCCACTGGGTTTTACCACCTCACACGAATATGCTGAACTCGAATGGCCCATCGATATTGCCATTACCCTCATCTGGGTGGTTTTTGGTATAAACATGTTTGGTACCATTATTAAAAGGAGAGAGCGCCATCTTTATGTGGCGATATGGTTTTACATTGCCACTTTTGTTACCATCGCAGTATTGCACATTGTAAACTCTTTTGAGCTGCCCATTTCTTTTATGAAAAGTTACTATGTGTATGCGGGCGTTCAGGATGCGTTGGTGCAGTGGTGGTATGGGCATAATGCCGTAGCATTTTTCCTCACTACGCCTTATCTGGGCATGATGTATTATTTCTTACCTAAAATGGCGGGTCGACCTGTTTACTCCTATAAACTGAGTATCCTGCACTTTTGGTCGCTCATTTTTATCTATATCTGGGCTGGTCCCCATCACTTATTATACACCTCATTACCGGGTTGGGCACAATCATTAGGCGTTGCTTTTTCCATCATGTTAATTGCACCAAGCTGGGGCGGTATGATCAACGGTCTATTAACCCTTCGCGGCGCCTGGGATAAAGTAAGAGAAGATGTGACCCTTAAATTTATGGTGGTTGCCCTTACCGCTTATGGTATGGCTACTTTCGAAGGCCCATTATTATCGTTAAAACAGATTAACGGGGTAGCGCATTTTACCGATTGGATTGTAGCCCACGTACATGTTGGCGCTTTGGGCTGGAATGGTTTTTTAACTTTCGGTGTATTGTACTGGTTAATCCCTCGTATTTATAAAACTGAACTCTACTCTAAAAAGCTGGCAGGTTTCCACTTTTGGATCGGTACTTTGGGTATCCTTTTTTATGCCATTCCGATGTATTGGGCAGGTTTTACACAAGGGTTGATGTGGAAAGAATTTACACCTGAAGGTTTATTGAAATATCCTAATTTCCTGGCTACAACCTTGCAGATTATCCCGATGCATGTTTTACGCTCAATCGGTGGTGCACTCTATTTAACCGGGGTAATTGCAATGACCTATAACCTGGCCAAAACCATGCTGGGCGCTAAACTTGTAGCCAACGAAGCAGCCGAAGCCATGCCATTATCCAAAATTGTAGTGGATAGTAGTCCTGCCGATAAAGCATGGCACAGGGTACTGGAGCGTAAACCAATGAAATTTATGGTGCTCTCGCTGATCATTATCCTGATTGGGGGGATGGTAGAAATGATGCCGACTTTTACCATCCAATCTAACGTGCCCACTATTGCAAGTGTAAAGCCATATAGCGCGCTCGAGCTGCAGGGCAGGGATCTGTACATCAGGGAAGGTTGTGTAAACTGCCATTCGCAAACCGTTCGACCTTTCCGTTCAGAAACCGAACGTTATGGAGAGTACAGCAAGGCTGGAGAATTTGTTTACGATCACCCGTTTTTATGGGGCAGTAAACGTACCGGACCAGATCTTCACCGCGTAGGAGGAAAGTATTCTGATGCCTGGCATTACAATCACCTGGCCGATCCTACTTCAATGTCACCGGGAAGTATTATGCCGCCATATCCATGGCTTATTGAACAACAACTGGATATCAGCACTACTGCAAGTAAAATCAGGGCTATGCAAACATTAGGCGTTCCATATCCCGAAGGCTATGATAAACACGCCAATGAGGATTTAAAAATTCAGGCTGAAAAAATTGCGTTAGACCTGAAGCAGAACAACATCAAAGTTAAAAGCGATCGTGAAATTGTGGCTATCATCGCTTACCTGCAACGTTTGGGTACCGATATCAAAGCCAATAAAGAAACCATTCCTTCAAATCAATAAAATATGTTCAATCAGATCAAAGATTTAGCCGGTGGCGAAATATACCTCGTTACCTCTCTGCTCATGTTCATGGTGTTTTTTGTAATTGTTGGTGTTTACCTCTTCAAATTAAGCAAGAACCATATCAAAACCATGAGCGAAATTCCTTTTCAAGACCACAAAACCAATCAATATGAAGAAGATTAAACTATTGTTATTTTCACTGTTTTTATCAGCCGCAAGCTACGCTGCTGAACAAAAAACAGCAGAAGCTATAGTACCTTCTCAGCCTGGATTAGGACTTAGCCAAACTGAAATACTCATTATACTGCTTTTGCTTTTTGCATTGGTACTGCTTTTTGTTTCGCTAACCTTGCTCAATGCCTTTAAGGTCATGTATCAGGAACAGTTAAACCCTACTAAATATAGCGGACCTGTAAAGGAGGAGGCACTCGATTACGATAGCTGGTTGAAACAAAAAACGGTAAAACCTTCTTTATGGGCAAAATTATTGAGTTTAAAACCCATTGAAGAAGAAAAGAACCTGGTGATTGATCATGCTTATGATGGCATTAAGGAGCTAAATAACCCGGTACCGGCCTGGTTCAACTTCCTGTTTTTTGGTACGATGATTTTCGCTGCAGGTTATCTCTTTTATTACCACATTGGTGGCTATGGCGATCTGCAGGATAAAGAATACGAAAATGAAATGGCCAAAGCGCAGGTAGAAAAAGCAGCATACCTCGAAAAATCGGCTAATACCATTGATGAAAATTCCGTAAAGTTTGATAACAGCCCAACGGTACTTTCAGATGGAAAAACCATATTTAACACCAACTGTGTGGTTTGCCATGGCGATAAAGGTCAGGGCGTGATTGGCCCTAACTTAACCGACGATTACTGGTTACATGGAGGCGGCATCAACAATGTGTTTAAAACCATTAAATATGGCGTTCCGGAAAAGGGAATGATCAGTTGGGAGAAAAACCTTAATCCTAAACAGATCAGTGCTGTGGCTAATTTTATTTTGTCGTTAAAAGGAAGCAATCCAGCGGGTGCCAAAGCCCCACAGGGCGAAAAATACGAAGCGAAAGGCTTAAAAGACAATGAGATGAAAGCAGCGAAAGATAGTGTAAACCAAGCCGATGTTACCAAAAAATAAACCGGAAAGTAAGGGCAGGAACAGAAATTTCATTTACCCTAAAAAACCGTCAGGTAGATTGTACACCTACCGCAAATGGGTAAGTTATGTACTGCTCTTATTTTTGTTCTCCTGTCCGTTTCTAAAACTTAACGGTGAGCAATTGGTGCTGCTGAATTTCGTCGAAAGGAAATTCGTTTTCTTTGGATTGATTTTTACTCCACAGGATTTTTACCTTTTTGCACTCGCCATGCTCATCTTTATCATCTTCATTGTCTGTTTTACAGTGGTATTGGGCAGGCTGTGGTGCGGATGGGCCTGTCCGCAGACCATTTTTATGGAGATGGTGTTCCGTAGGATAGAATACTGGATTGAGGGCGATGCCAGTAAGCAGAAGAAACTGGATGAAGGACCCTGGAACACCGAAAAGATATGGAAAAAAGGAAGCAAACATTTTATTTTCCAGCTGATCTCTTTTGCCATTGCCAATACTTTTCTGGCTTATATGATCGGCTCTGATGTGTTGTTTAAAATCATCACTGAACCCATTGCGGGCCATGTTTCAGGTTTTATATCCATCTGGCTGTTTACTTTTATATTTTATGGTGTATTCGCTTACGTACGCGAAGTGGTATGTACCGTAATCTGTTCTTATGGCAGGCTTCAGGGGGTACTGCTCGATAACCAGAGCCTTGTAGTAGCCTACGATTTTACCAGGGGCGAACCTCGCGGACGTTTACAGCGAAATACATTGGAACAAAAAACAGGCGATTGTATTGATTGTGGATTGTGTGTACAGGTTTGTCCTACGGGGATCGATATCCGCCAGGGAACACAGCTTGAATGTGTGAATTGTACCGCCTGCATCGATTCGTGCGATGAAGTCATGTTGAAAATAGGCAAACCCAAAAACCTGATCGGTTTCTTTAACCAGGATTTTATTGCAGAGCGGAAACCAAATAAAATTGGATTAAAATCTTATGGTTATGCTGCGGTTTTATTCGTGGTATTAATGGTTTTTTCTTCGCTTATTTATCAGAGAGAAAACATCCAGACCACGGTTTTAAGGGCCAGCGGTACTTTATACCAAAGCAGGGGAACGGATAAAACCAGTAACCTGTACAATGCAGAGTTGGTGAACAAAACCAATAAGGAGGTGAAATTTACTTTCAGGTCGCCGGATAGTAGTGATCAGATTGATTTTATTCAGCAGGCAACTGTTTTACCAAAAGAAGGTACTGTGCACCTTACTTTCTTTTTGATCAGGAAAAATAGTTCGATTAAAAAATACAAAACAGATGCGGTTTTCGAAGTGCTTGCCAATGGCGAGGTTTTGAGTACCGCGACAACTAGTTTTTTCGCACAGCCGGAAGGGAATGATTGAAGGAGAGAATGATAGAGTGAGAGATTGATTGAATTAAAGGATGATTGAATGATAGAGTGATAAAATTAGAGAATGATAGAATTATAAAATGATTGAATATTGAACGATTGATTCTGCGATTGGCCTTTAAACACTCACTCATTCAAAACGCTCTCATTAAATTTAAAAACAAAACGTATGAACTGGGGAACAAAAATAGTAATGGGGATGTTTGCATTTATGATGTTTATCGTGGGGATGGTGATTTACATGTTCCATGTGCACGGTAGGGATGCCCTGATTGAAGAAAATTATTACGAAAAGGGAATCAATTACAACGCCGAATACGATGCCAAACAGAATGTATTAAACGATGATACCAGGCCTAAAATTACCATTACCCATACCCAAATTGTAATACAGTTAAAAGACAGTGCGCAATACGAGCTGGTATTGATGCGACCTGACAACAGCGATGATGATGTTAAACTGAAAGGAAATACCACCGGAATTTCGCATCTTATCCTGGTAGATAAAACAAAAATGGCTAAGGGAATGTGGTTTATCAACCTTTCATGGCATGCTGGGGGCAAAGCATATCTGTTTAAAAACGACATTACCTTATGACAGACTATCTGCCACTGGCATTTTTAATGGGACTGTTTGGAAGCCTCCACTGCGCAGTAATGTGCGGACCCATTATGCTGGGCATGCCCTTCAGAAAAGAAGATTTTTTTCAGAGTGCAGTTCAGCTTTTGTTATATCAGCTGGGTAGAATTACTGTTTACACAATTTTAGGTTTGCTGGTTGGTATATTAGGAAACAGCATACGCCTGTTCAGTGATCAGAAAACGTTGAGTATGCTTATTGGTACTGTATTAATCCTATTCACCGCCTTACAATTTAATAAAAGCTATAGAAACCGGTTTTCGATACTCCAGTTAAAGGCCATGAACCCGCTGAGTAAATTAATGGGGAAGGTGTTCAACTTAAAATTATGGGGATTGTTTGCAGGTATGCTTAACGGCATGATCCCCTGTGGCATGGTTTACCTGGCCCTGGCTACGGCATTAAATACAGGCAATGTTCAAACGGGTGCTACTTTTATGTTTCTTTTCGGTATGGGTACTACACCCTTAATGCTCATGATTTCGCTTGGTGGAATCTTTTTGAAAAAATACATCCGTTTTAACACCAATAAGCTTATTCCCTGGCTAATGCTTTTTATGGGCGCTTTACTCATTATGCGCTCCGCCGATTTGGGCATTCCATTTTTTTCTCCCAAAAATACGCGCAGTTATGGACATTCGATTGAGTGCAGGTAGATAAGTTTGGAGTTGGGCGTTTGGAGGGATTAACCGATTTAATCATGAACCATTTAAAAATTAAGAATTTAAGATTTAGATAAATTTTATAATACGGTCGTCATTTCGAGCGGAGTGTAACGCAGTCGAGAAATCTGTGTATATAGATATTTTTTACTAAAATTCGGAACTGCGCTACATAGATCTCTCCATTTCGCTGCGCTACAGTCGAGATGACGACTATTCTATGGGATTCTGTCTATGGTAGAGTAGTCGAAGGAGTGCTCAGTTGGTCGTTTACAGTTACTAATGACAAATGAACTAATGAACAACTAACCAATCATCAGTTAACCGATTAACCAATTTAAACAATTAACTAATCACTGCGTACGTTTCTTCTCCTCTTCACTTGCCGAAGTTCTTTTCCTCGCTGCTGTAGGATTACCGCCCAATCGGTACGAGAAACTTAAAGTAGCACTGCGTGTATCACTTTTCTCATAAAAACCATTGCGTTGGTTTTCATAGTTTACGTCAATTCGATAGGCATTACTATAGAAGATATCGTTTACCGCCAGCCTTAAAGTTCCTTTACCTTTTAACAGACTTTTGCTCATACCTGCACTCACATCATAAAGCTTTGCAAGTTTATAAATGCCCTGTATGGTAGGAGAAGAGTACCAGGCGCTGATTTCTGCTTTTAAACCCTGAGCTTTATTTAATGTAAAAGCATGGTTAGAACTTAGGTAAATGCCCCAAACATGATAATCGTAGCGGGCCTGTAAATATCCAGACTTTTCCTGGCGGTAGGAGCCCTGTGCATAATTGTTGATTTCCCACCAGGTAGCTGGCTTGATCGGAAAAGATGCTGAAAAACCTATTTCCTGACTCAAATCCAGATTCCGCTGGGTATCATAAAATAGTTTTGAGCTATTATCCTGTACCGTAATATTACTAAAATAATCAACCACCCGCCTTAGGTAAAATGAAATGTTATATTGCTGTTTATAGGTATAACCCAGTTCGCCATTGTAAATAAATGCAGGTTGCAATGCTGGGTTGCCCTCCAAATAGGTGTAGGGGCTGGTGTAAGATTTAAAAGGGTTAAGTCTCCAATATTCGGGGCGGCTGATTCTCGAATTATAGGTAAGGTTGATTTCATTGTCTTTATTTATTTTATATACCACAAAAAGTGTCGGGAAAAGTTTAAAATAGTTATTATGATTGTTGGTGTTTAACACGGTCGATTTCCCATTTGTTCGGGTGTATTCGCTGCGCAAACCGCCCTCAAAGCTCCACTTGCCTACATCTCCTGTAATGCTGGCATAAATGGCTGATATATTTTCGGCATATTCAAAACGGTCGCTGCGGCTGCTTACCAATTCGGGACCGGTAGCTGGATTATTGTAAAAATCAAAACTGTTGCGCGTACGGATACTGCTGTATTTTAGACCCGATTCAAAGGTCCATTTCTTCCAGAACTTATCCGTATAATCTATTTTTCCGGAATAGATATCAATATGTTGATCAGAAGGCGTAAAGATATGGTATTGATCAGGAAGCGGATTGCCGTTACCAGATATACCGTAAGTATCAACCTGCTGGCGGTTTTTGTTCTGGTAAGGTACATAATCCACATCTACGTTAATATTCCGGCCATTGGTATCCAGTTTAATCTTGTAATTAAGGTTAAAGCTATATTGGTAAACATTTCCATTAGAAACGTTTTGCGTATGGAGGATAGAATCAGGTAATGGTTTATGGTTATTTACAATAGTGGTTAATACCTGGTTCGGCCTGTTGTTGTTCCCATTGTAGCCATTTACCAAAATACCGATCACCTGTTTGCTGCTGAGGTTGTAGTCGGCACCGATTTTATAACTATTCGCATTCCCCGAGCGTATTCCCGATTTATCATTCCGCCAGTCCGAGTAGTTTTCAGGGGAGTCGAAAATGACATATTCATTTTCTGTGTGGTCCTTTTTGCGTCTGCTATAACCGTAACTGCCATATACATTCAGCTTGTCTTTTCGATAATTGAATACCATACCTGGGTTATAGCTGCTATAGGTTGATTGGGTATAACCGGCAGAAAGTACCACGTTAAAGCCGTCACCTTTTGGTTTTTTAGAAATAATATTGATTACTGCACCACCCTGGGCATCGTATTTGGCGGTTGGATTAACCATAATTTCTATTTTGGCAATATTGTCCGAAGGCAAACTGCGGAGGTAGGCCGCCAGATCTTCACCCGATAACCTAATGGGTTTATCATCCATATAAATGACCGCGCCTTTATTGTTCGCCGTTACCCCGCCATCAAAACGCGTTTGTACGCCCGGTGCTCTACCCAGTGCATCCCAAACCGTAGCACCACTGGCCACTATACTGTTTTCGACATTGAATATCACCCTGTCGATTTTTCTTACAATAAGCGGTTTTGAAGCGGATACCGTTACCTGATCCAGGGTTTTATCGTCACTAATCATCATTATGGTTACCGAATCCATCGGAAGATTTAGGGCTTTGCTCAGATCCTTATATCCAACGGCCTTCAACATTAATACGTAATTGCCTTTAAACGGCAGCTGGAAACTGAACAGGCCGTTTTTTGAAATCTGAATGGCTACGGTCGAATCTGCATGGCGCAAGGCAATGGTTATCCCATCAATCGGTTCGCCGGTTTTATCGGTTACCAAACCTTTACGCAATTGTGCAAAAGCAATTAAAGGAAAGCAGAAGAATAGGAGTAAGGTTAACTTTTTCATGTTTCAAAACTAATTGTACTGCATGTAAAGCAAGGTTAATCTCGGTTAAATATGGTTAAATCTTCCGCCCACGCTTCCATTGATAAAATGAATTGTTCAATTTAGGGGGATGAAATGGATAACGTCCAGATATGTTTTTCCTTTGGCGGTGATTACACTGATCATTAGTCTATGCCTGCAGTGCGCATGGATAAGACAATTGTACCTGGCACAAAAAAAATCCGTTGGTACAATGCTCGAATCTATCGTTAGTGATGCTTCGCGGCAGATCACCTATAGGAGCATTGCCAAAGGGCACGAGAAAAGTGCCCGTTTTCAGCAATTTTTCCTTTCTCAGGAGTGGTTGGCCCTAAGGCAGGCTTTTGATGAACTAAAGGTCGACAATCTGCGGAGCCGGTTCCATTATGGGATTACTAATGATAGCTCGGTAGTGGAAATGAAAATGTCGTTTCTGAATGATGCTAAATTGAAATTCGATCATAAATCTTCAGCCATTACCGATGGCAAATCGCAACGCGAAGTTTCTTTACAAGATCAGCGCGACCTGAAAGTAATGGATAGTTTGGTGAACCATAAGCTCGATCAATTGGGTACGCCTATCAAAAGAAATTATGCCCTTTACGACTATTCGGATGGGAAACTGGTGAAAGGAAAGCTGATTGCTAATGCCTCCTCTGCTTTCGTAAGCGGGAAATATACTTATAACCTTAAGTTTCAGAATAGGTATCAGCTGGTGGTGCCAATCATTACCTGGCTGATCATTTATCAGATGAAGTATTACCTCATTTCGTCGTTTATGATGTTGGTGCTAACGGCTGCGGCATTTTACCTGCTTATCAGACTGATGAAAAATCAGCAGCTTTATGCACAGGCGAAGATGACTTTTACCAGCAATATAACGCATGAACTCCAGACCCCGATCTCGACAATTGCTGTGGCCCTCGAATCGATCAGCAAGTACCACTTAATTGATGAACCCGAAAAGCTGGAGAATTATATCAATATCAGCCGCCATGAATTGCAGCGTCTACAGTCGATGATTGAAAAGATACTTAAACAGGAGCAAATGGACCTGGGGAAAACGAAACTGCAGTTTAGCCTGTTCGATGTTCAGCCACTATTGCAACAGGTTATTTACGCCATGGATATACAGGTGCAGGAAAAAAATGCGGAACTTATACTTTTGCAATCGGATGAACCTGTTTTTATCAAAGGTGATGCCATGCATATTTCGAATGTATGTTATAACCTGATCGATAACGCATTGAAATATTCTCCTCCTCATGCTAAAATTGAGGTATCCTGTAGCATTGCTGATCATGAATTAACAATCAGTTTTAAAGATAACGGTCCGGGGATAAATGAAATTTATCAGCAGCAGGTATTTGAGCGCTTTTTCAGGATTTTTAACCAGGATAATATACACAATGTGAAAGGCTCGGGACTTGGCCTTCATTATGTAAAACAGGTGGTAGAGCTCCACGGCGGACGTGTTGCGCTGCAGAGCAAAATAGGAAAGGGAAGTAATTTTATGATCATTTTACCATTGTATGAAGAAAATTAAGGTTTTGTATGCAGAAGATGAGCCTTTTTTGGCGCGCATTGTCCTCGATGGTTTAACCAGCAGTAGTTATGAGGTCAATCTTGCTGCTGATGGAGCGCTTGCCTGGAAACAATTTATAGCAGAAAAGCCCGATATCTGTGTTCTCGACATCATGATGCCGCAAAAAGATGGTTATACATTAGCGGCCGAAATCAGAAAATCTGATCCCAATATCCCCATTATCTTTTTGAGTGCCAAAGCCCTTACCGAAGATGTGGTGATGGGATTTAAAAACGGAGGTAACGACTACCTTAAAAAACCATTTAGTATTGATGAACTGCTGGTACGCATGGAATCTCTTTTAAAAAGATTTGGACATACGCAAAAGGAAGAAAGTGAACTCGCTATAAAATACCAGTTCATGAACTGTGAACTCGATCCGGTTGCCCAAAGATTAAAAACCTCTGTAGGTGAATATTCACTTTCTTATAAAGAAACCGTTCTGCTCGAATTACTGTTGAAAAATCGCAATAGCATTTTGGAAAGGGAGGATGCTTTGATCAAAATATGGGGAGAAGACAGTTTTTACAATGGTCGCAGCATGGATGTTTTTATGGCACACCTGCGCAAGCTGTTAAAAACTGAACCTGAAATACAAATCATCAGTTTAAGGGGAGTGGGGTATAAGCTTATTTGTTAATTGTATTCCGGATTGGGCTTGTAGCGTTTGGAGTTGGGCGATTGGCGTGATTAACCGATTTAATCATAAGCCATTTAAATAATTAAGAGCCTGTTTAAAATTAAATAAAATTTATTTCGTATGTCAGTTTGAGCGTAGTCGAAGACCATTTCGACGCGTTAATAAAGCAATCGACTACGCTCTTGTGACAGCAAAAGGCTATTTATATTTGTTATAAAAATTTAAACAGGCTCTAAGAAGTTAAGATTTAGATAAATTTTATAAAACTTTCGTCCTTTTCGACTG
Organism: Pedobacter sp. MR2016-19; assembly: GCF_014947265.1. Taxonomy (NCBI): domain Bacteria; kingdom Pseudomonadati; phylum Bacteroidota; class Sphingobacteriia; order Sphingobacteriales; family Sphingobacteriaceae; genus Pedobacter; species Pedobacter sp. MR2016-19. The sequence goes on along the minus strand of NZ_JADCNK010000019.1, from coordinate 20,337 downwards.
AAGCGCATCGCAATGGAGAAATCTTTGAGCTGAGTTATGCTCTTCATCAAATTCACCGAAAAAAAAGTGAAGCGCTGCATTTTTACCCTCACGCTGAAACCAATTGCCATTAGTAGGAAAAGACTGCCGAGGGTTATGAAAAGTCCGTGCTTCCAGAAAAACTAACCAGCAGGCCTACCCCCAATAAGCTGTAAACAGCCAATTAATTTTCGGACCTTGTCAAGGTCGTAGCGACGAAACTCTTCTGCTATCCCTAAACTTGTGAAAAAAACGTGTTCCCATAATAAAGGAAAGAAAATTCAGAAACGAGCCTTGGGAAATGCCTCAATAGTGGCTGCGTGTATGTCATTCCACATCTTAAAAGCGACTTACTGACACGCTGTCTAAGATTATTGCTGTAGAAGATAATTTTGCTAAATTTAAGGTGTCATCTCCACGACAATTACCTACACCTGATAATCATGAAAAAAAAAATCCTTTACGTTGTTACGTCCAAAACCAACATGGGCGATCTTGCTTTGTGCCTTAGCTGGATAAGAGATTTGGGCCGGCAAAATTATAGTTACAGTTTTGTTCTTGATCCGGACCTGGTGCCGTACATAAGCAGTCTGGATAGTTACTTGGTTTTTAACAAAGACCGCGACATCAGGAAAACTATCCTGGAAGCTGTTGACCAATTCGCTGCCGAGGCGATAATTTTTGCAACTAATTCCTTTTGGAACCTGCCAGGGCATAACAGCTGTAAATTCGGAAAATTTGTTTTAAACAAGGAGGATGTAAACATACCGGTTTTTTCTTTTGATCCGTTTGAATCGGGGTTTAATCATATCATGCCGCAATCGGGCCACATTATACCATTTTCTTCCGTACCGGATTGGGTATATGCTTTGCGGTACATGTCTATCCCACCGTTAACCCCAAATGCACGACATTTTTTTGCCGAATCTGTCTATAATAAATCAACGTTGATAGACCCTATTGAGGTTATTTCTAAATGGAACGGCAAAACCGGTATGAAGACGATTTTTTACCCGCTTTCTAAGGATCGTTTTTACTTCATACAACAACATTACCCCAATTACTTCGGTTACCTGGGCGCAATATTTAGTGAACTGGCAGCCGACAGTATACAGGTGCTCACCATTTTACCTGAAAAAATCCCTGAATTTGAATCCTTGGAAAATGTAGTTATCCTGCCACCAATACCTTACGAAGATTTTCTAAGCCTGATTAATGCATCAGACCTTTACCTTACGGATTCTTTTATATCATGCATTGTAGAATCTATACAATTAGAAACGCCCGCAATGTTGCTCATGAATTCGGGAAAAAACAATGCATTACTTTCGGGATCGTTTTTTAAAGGGGGAGCGTTTCCGTTTTGGGTATGGCCATACGGTATGTATCACGTATGTATAGAGTTTGAACAGCTTTTCGAACTGGGGCATTGCTATGGTAAAGCAGAGATTCTGGACAAAGCAGAAGTTCTTTCGTCAATACGCAATATGCTGTTCTCTGAGCAGAAAAGAACTGAAGTGATTGATAATTGCCGCCAATGGAAAAGCGAAAGAAAGAAGAACCTGCCAACGCCGGCAATGGTGCTTGATGATGTTTTCAACCACCATGTTCCTGCTAAATAAAAATCAAGTGATCAAGTAAAAAAAAATAGTATTTACTTGTATTTAAATAAATTATTCGTATCTTCAACTTGTTGTTCGACAATTATTTAACTGATTGTTTAATAGCAAAACCATCTAAACTTCTCAAATCATGCAAAACCACTCTTATCTTAACGACCTTGACATTGTTCATCTAACACATGCTCAGGCAGAAGCAGCAAACCTTTCTTTACATTACGGACACATGAAAATGGGGTTGATACAAACCGCATTACATAGCCATCACGCTGCCATGGCAAAACTTTCTACAGCTGTTCAGTTGGAGCACCACGAAGCCAAAACTATGGTTGAAAAAGTAAAATTGCTTGTTTCAGCCAAGTCAAAAAATGCTAACCTTTCTCTGGAAGAACAAAAAGCAGCGAAATATGCAGAATGCGCTGAAGCTGCACGTTCAGTGATCCGTCAGCACGTGAAAATGAAGACTTTAGCCGAAGCGATTATTTTGAAGCATGCTCAAATGGCGCAACTTCAAAAGGCAATTCACGCTCATCATGCGCAGGTTGCAAGTGCTATTAAAGCAGCTATTTGCAGACGTGCAATTCTTGCTGCTCAACAACGCTAAGCTTTTTGCTGCCCATTTTTTTCTTATTATAGTTTTCGGACGCATCATCCATGGTAGATGTCTTAATTCCTTTTTTTAATAAAAGTGAGTTAACTATACAGTGTTTAGATTCTATTATCCACGCTATGACGCTTGATTGCGTCCTGGTTGTTGTGGACGATGGCTCAGACGCGCATGAATGTGAAAAAGTACTTTCCTACCTGAATCGCTGCGAGGCTGCTTTTAAATTTATAAAGAAGGAGTTCAATGAAGGATTCAAGAAAACCGTAAGGGAAGGAATGCGCCATTGTGAAAGCAAGTATGTGATATTGTTGAACAATGATACTATACCTACTATTGCATTTGACAGTAAGCTAATAGAAGTGTTAGAGCGTTTTACTGATGTTAAGGCTGCAGGGCCGGTATCTAACCATCCTACAGATCTTTTTCAATTCAGAGAATCGTTACAGCATTTGAGATTTGAATTTCCATTGCCAACTGACGATCAAAAGCAGCTATTAAATAGCGCTGCTGCCGGCCTGAAAAAAGGATTTACTTACACTTCTTATTTAACAGGAATGTGTTTTGCCATTAACAGGCAATTTTTTGAGGACCTTGGCATTTTTGATGACGTTTATGAGCATGGTTACTTTGAAGATTTGGATCTGTGCTGCCAAATAAGAAAAATAGAGTATAAACTGGCAATTATTGAAGATTGCTTTGTGTTTCACTACGGACATTCTACCTACAGGCAGAAAGCAACGGAGGAAAAGCATCGCATTATATGGCGCAACTTCGACAAGTTCACTGAACGATGGAGCCATATGGCTGGGCATCAAGAACTATTATTAAAAATGGAATTCGCAGGTAAACATGACCCCATTTGACCATGATCGACATACTGATTCGCAAAACGCAAAAAGTTCGCAACCTTAACTTATCTCAATTATTGGATGGGCATTCCGGTTCGGTAATTGAATATTCAATTGATGACCACGCGGGCCAAACTATATCTAAACACCTTAGTAAATCATCAGCCGCAAACGTACTGTTTATTGACGATGTGGTTTTATCAGGGCTGAAAGATATAACCGCTATTACAGGTTTTTCGCCCTCAAAAAATACGGCTTACAATTTATCCGACCCCGGCACAGACTTTATTTTTGGCAACGATGAAAATGAAGACAGAAATAATTCCGTTACTTCTTGCTGCTATTTAGCTCCTGCGAAATCGCTTGCTGCTGAAACAAATACAGCTTACAAAACAACAGAGTTCTTTCTGATCGCTAATGGCCGCACAAATGATGTTCAGTCAAAACGGATGAATTTTAGCGGCTTTAATTTTGATGGCCGTGAGTGGGCTGGAAATATGATACTTAATTCCGCCGAAGCACTTGCTGCTGATTACGAAACCCTGTTGGCAAGAGAAGGAGAAGAGATCAAATCTGCCGTGCCGTCGCAGTTCAGGATAAAAACCCATCACTATTTTGCCCGGGTTAAATTACCGGCTGATGGCGATCATGCTTTTGAGGGCCCCAAATTCAGCATCATTTGCCCGGTATTTAAATCGGCCTTTGTTGAACAAATGATCAATTCGGTAATTGCACAAATATGGCCCAATTGGGAACTGCTTATCGCGGTAGATGGCCCTTCACCTGCCGAACTGGAAAAGATCGCAATGGTATTGTCGAAAATCAGCGATCCACGGGTGTCTTCTTATATCCAGGTAAACAAAGGTACTGGGCCAACCAGGCATGATCTGGCAGTGCAAGCTACCGGCGATTTTATATTTCCGATTGATGATGATGATATGCTGGTGCCCGACTCGTTACGGCGCTTTGCCGGAGCTGTTTTCGCCAATCCTGAAACCTTGGTATTTCGCGGAAACACACAGATCATTGGGTTGGTAGAACACCCGCTCCAAGCCAGGAAACGCTACATTATCGACGGTATATCAAATGATACCTTTGAGGTTAATCAACCCTATATCATCCAAAAGAAACTATTGCACCAATTGGGTGGATACGTTGCAGATTCCTCATTGCGGAACGCAGGCGAGGATACACTTTTATTCCATCATATCGACCAGGCAGGCACAAAAGTAGGCATGATAAATGCACCTCTTTACTTAAGAAGACTATCTACCCAAAACCTCACACTTGAATTTAAGATAGAGGAAGCACTGGGGCATTTTAAAAATATAGACCATCGATTTACGCCATGGGGCTGGGAAATTAAAGACAGGAAATTTGGACTCGATGGCAACTTCCAAACCGCAATCGCAGCATATACTCACGCTGTTAAAAAGCGGGAGGTGATAACGGCAAATAAGTTTTTCCAATATCAAACAATGAGCGATGTAAATAAACTCGTTATAGATTTGGAGGTCACTTCACGCTGTAATGCTACTTGTGGTTTTTGCCCGCGCTCGGTAATGCCCGATGTGAAATCATTTATCGCCATAAGTACCGTTGAAAACTTAGCCAATAATATTAAAAATGGCCCGCAGCGACTGGTGGTATTGTGTGGTATCGGCGAATCGCTCCTGCATCCGCAAATCGAACAGATCGTCGAAATACTAACCGCCGCAAACGCCTACGTGGCTATGACGAGTAATGGGGCACTGATGAACGAAAACATCTTCAGGCAATTGGTTAAGGCCGGGTTAAAAAGCATTAATTTCAGCGTGAATGCCGCTACCGGATCTACCCATGAGTTGGTGATGGGTATGAAGAACTTCCATAAAGTAAAAGCTAATATAGAACGAGCGCTCGAAATAAAGAAGGAATTAAACGCCGATATCAAAGTGAACGTAAGCTTTGTAGTTTGTGAGCAAAATGAGCACGAGGTTGATCAGTTTGTAGAGAACTGGCGGGGTAGTTCGGCAACGCAGATATGGCTGCACCCCGTGAATAACCGGGCTGGCTTGCTTGGAGCGGGCATGAAATCAGTAAAAATGGATTCGTTCTTTACCAGATATGCCGGCGACCAACGGGTGGTGGTTGATGTTTTTAAAGATCATGATGAAACCGACAACCTTTGTAAGATCGCTAAGAATTTAGCCTTTATTTCTGCAGACGGCACCATGCGCCTTTGCGCGATGGATTATCAACGGGTTACTGCTCATGGTAATATTAACAGCACAACCCTGCAGCAACTGCAATTTGAAAAGCTCTCGGGTTTTATAAAAGGCAACTACGACACTTTATGCGGAAATTGCGATTTCTGCCCTTCTGAACTGAAAAAACAAATAGCACTGCGATGATAAAGGAAATTGTCGAAAACAGCCATTGGGCCGAAATCTGCAAAAGGGTAGTTAAAGATGACGACCTGCGGGAATTATTTGAAAATGCCATTCTAAACATCAAAACGGAAGTTGCTGCTATATGCCTGCGCGAAGCCGAAAACAATGCGCCGTCACCATTAAAATTCCTTTCGAATTACTGGAATGGAAGGCCATCGGCAAATAAAGCCGAGCTTGCAATCATATTTAAAACTTATATCGAGCGCCAAAAGGAGAAGAGCACATCCGTTCCATTCAGTACGCTTATAAACCAAACGGTTGAGCGTATGGTTGCGCAACTGCAGTCAAAGCTTCCGCCGGAAAGTGTTGCTGTAATCTACAATGTCGGAATTTCTGATATTTTAAATGCGCCGGGAAGCCCCGATCCTTTAGGTATCGAATTACAAAAAATATTAGCGGGCCTGCCTCCGGTAGACGCAACAGCTTCAACCAATATCGGTCTGCCTAAACCGGAGAATCACCATAATAAATTTCTAGGTCGTTTTTGCCAGTTCCCTTTCGACTTTGCACAGATAGACCCGTTGGGCCAAATGTATCTATGCTGTCCGCAAACATTACCCGAAGCTGCAGGAGACCTGGTTTCTGATACGTTTATGGACACCTGGAATTCTCCCCGTGCGATAGCCATCCGCGAATCTATTCTTGACGGCAGTTTCAAGTATTGCAGTGAGGCAACATGCGGTTATTTGCAAAGCAATTCCCTGCCCCTAAAAGAGGAAATCAAAAGCCCAAGGCACAGGGAATTTATTGATAATCATATCACCCGCGTTGAGCAGGGGCCGCTTACCATTAACATGTCATACGACCGTTCCTGCAATTTAAGCTGCCCATCTTGCAGGAAAGGCATGGTAGTACTTAAAGGAAAGTCTAAAGAAAATGCCGAAATCATTCATGACCGTGTAGTAAACCAGTCGCTAAAAAATGTGAAGGAGTTGATCATCACCGGTAGCGGCGATCCTTTCGGTAGTCAATTATTTCACTCATTTTTGCGCAGTTTTGATCCGTCTACAGCCTCCGGACTTCGCATTACGTTATCAACTAACGGTCTTTTATTGACACCTAAAACCTGGGGATCTATTTGTAATACAGCCGTTGCTAAAATAGACATTTCTGTTGATGCGGGCAGTGCACCCACTTATATGCTGAACCGCGGCGGAAACTGGGATGTACTATTGGAGAACCTCGATTTTGTGGGCGAATTAAGAAGAGCGGGAAAGATAAAATCCTTTGAATTGCATTTTGTAGTGCAGGAAAATAATTTCAGGGAAATGAAAGACTTTGTAGAGATCGGACTGAAGGTTTCTGCAGATTTTATTTGCTTTAAGCAAATCCTCAATTGGGGCACTTACTCAGAAGAAGAATACCTAAGCCGGGCCGTGCAGCTTGTTTCGCACCCCTTGCATCAGGAGTTTAAACAAACTATTAAGGATCCTATTTTTAGAATAAATACCGTGTATATGCACGATTTGAACATGTTGGCAAATTCATAAATTTTTTCGATGGATCAAACAAGCAGCAGGGATATCTACCCTCTTTTATTGCCACACGTCACTGTCATACAAAACGAATTATATTTTGGCAGTCAAAAGTTACGCCCTGTCACAACTGAAGAGGAGCAGGTATGCCGGCTATGTAACGGACTAACCTCTCTAAAAGATATTTCAGCGCATGCAGGTGCAGCATTGCTCACAGAATTGACCCCTTTTATAGTTGAACTTCCATTTCCGTTAGTTCAAAAAGTCGATCGTAACAAGAGCCAAAAGGTGCTGGTGATTGCACCTAATCCGCAAACAAGCTATCTTTCTGTTGGAGGTGCCTGTTTAAAGTGGCAGGATAAGGAAATTCTAAATCTTATCTGTTTTTCGAATACTGCGGATTGCACACTTACTGGTTTATTTAAAAGTGATGAGGAAATATCAGCCATAAGGCACGATGAAGCGGAGATCTCTGCGAAGCTTTGCAATTGTACCAACAAGTTTTTAAACTATCCGGATTTTAATGTTAGAAAAGGCCGATGGGATACAGGCTCCATGCCCGGTCTGCCTGCCGACCTTGCAGCAGCGCTGAAGTATGCTGTGTACAATGTTATCAACGAGTTCAAGCCTCAAATTATACTTGCCCCGGCGGCGATCGGCAATCATCCTGATAACGCGATCTTGCACAATATCATTCTCGATTTTTTTAAACACGACTATTTTCCTGGTATCGATTTTTTCCTTTACCAGGATTTTCCTTATGCGGCAACTTACAATCTGATCGATGATTTTTTATGGAAAACAGAATGCTCTTTTGTAAAGATTGCTGACCATTTTGAAGACGTTAGTGCGCAGATAAGGATTAAGGAACTCTTTTACGATATCCATTTCTCTGCGTTCAACCCGGTTAACCGTTCGCTGGTAAGTCACATTTTGAAAAGAAATATTACTGCTTCTACCCTTACACCTGGCGAAGAAACAGAAGGCGCAGAGCACTTTTATAAACTGATTCCCTTTAATTAATAACCAATGGATTTTATTCTACTTGTTGATGATCAAGATATTACAGAGAACTCCTCCAAGCTGATCAGTAAAGCGGGGCTTGAAAAGATTGAATCAATTTGTAAAAAACTGGTTAACGGTAACACCATTGCAATAAGCGTTTATGTGCAAATGAAGTTGGCCTTGCATAATACCCAAAATACAATTGATCATTTTGCCTCATGGAGTTACGCCCGATCGGTAAATCTGTTTTTTGTTATATCGCTGGAAGATCTATATCCTGAAATAATTGCCTACATCAATTTCAGGGGATTTGGCAACCTGGTAATAACCTGCAATAACGAAGAAGAAAAACTGGCCGCTGTCAGCAAAATAATAGGCAGCTTTAACGCTGCGCACCCTGAGTCGAAGATCAATATTTCAATATGGCCCGAAAGCAATGAGGGGCTTTATACTCATCGCAGGTTTATCGAATTAAAAAGCTCAAATATCAATATTGGCGAACCTTTGTTTGGCCCTGCAAAAGCAAGCAGTCCTTCGTTACCTGAAGAGGTTACTTCCCAATTTAAAGGTTCTTCGCCATGCTGCGAAATAGCTAATAAAACCATTGTCATCAACTCAAAAGGGGAATTGCTGATGTGCCCATCTGGTGTTAAAGGAATTGAAGCTGGGGTTAACTTATTTGAAAACAGTTACGAACAGTTATTAATGTATAAGGGTATGTGCGCCGTTTTGGCCGGGAAAACAAATACGTGCATCAACTGTGATTATAAAGGTCGCTTTCAGTGGGAGAAGAAAGCAGGATCACAGGTAGAAGAATTGATAAATGCCGGTAGATCAATAGGAGGTGCGGCTCCATGGAATGTGTTTAAAATGGAAAACATACCCCAGTGCAACGTACAAGAGTTAGGAAGCAGCGAACAAGACGTATATCTCGAACAGTTCAAACTACGGTTAATTAAATGGGCCACACATGATGCTCAATTACCAAATCCCGGAAGTAATTTACCTTTCGTATCAATAGAAACTCCTGTTTTTAAAGGTGCCTGGCTTATTCCATGTATCGAATCTGTACTGTATCAAACCTCCAACCGTTGGGTTTATTATCTTTTGTGGGATGGAGGTGACGCCCTGTCACGACGCATATTGGATATCGTGCAGGACTTGGATCATCCCAAACTGAGAGTTTTCTTCTTCCCCAACCAGGGAATCGCCCGCTCGCGCAATGCACTAAGTGCCGCTGCTGTTGAAGATTATATCATACCACTAGATGATGATGACATGTTAGGCGCTACAATTGTTGAAGACCTTTCCAGTGAAGCGATCTTAAAACCATGGGCCAGTATTATCAGGGCAAAGCGTCGATACATTGATGAAAATGGAGTTTTGGTTGATATGGACGAGTGGTTCCCTTTTGAGAACCGCAAGTACCAGCATGGCATGGTGACCGATTTGCATAACCATTGCCAGCCTACCTTACTTAGCCGCAAGGCATACGCTGCCACCAGTGGCTGGGAGGGTTTTTCCGACTTTTACTATGCCGGTGAAGATTGTGATATCTACTTAAAGCTTGAAGAAAAGGGTGCTATCGAACTTTACGACAAAGTGCTATACTACTACAGGCTGAATTCTAAACGCACAAGCCACTTGCTTAAACCTGAAGGTGCATATGAAATGTGGAGACGCCTGGCCGATAAAACGATAGACCGCATCGGCCTTCCGCTGCAACGGGTAAACGCGCAACCGCCATTTATTTATGAGCAGAAGCCAATACCTGCTTTTACAAAAGACATGATTGATTTTGTTATTGCTTTTTACGAAGCTGATGAGAAAGAACTACACTACGCGCAAAGACGGCCCGTTTCAGGGCAGATGCCGCAATATTTTGAACTGACAGGTTACACTTCCTTCGTGCAAAAGTTTCCTGCCGAATTGGTTCCTTTCTCACGTATTGAATTAAGCTTTAGTTGCGAACAACATGTTGAAGGTGCGCTGCAGATTCAAATAACAAGACCAGGTACAGGTGAAGTTGTTGCTGCAGGCAAGGCAGAATGGAAAGGAAAACAGGAAATTTCAAGAGCCGTATCTATTCCAATCGAGTGGGTAACACAGCCCGGCGGTCAGGATCTCAACTTGTCACTTACTTTCATGCCCGCCCGGCATAATTCGGCAACTATCAAGGTTTTATTTTATGAGTTGAACGAGCCGATACTCTTTGCCAGGGTTTTCAAATTTGAAAAAGGTTACTCAAAAAGAATCCTTAACAGGTGCATCCAATCTTTACATAAGATTGGTATAAAGGATGATGCTATTTACGTCATCGATGAAAAACGGTCGAGCTCGGTTAACCGCAACAACGGCTTTAGTTTGACCAAACGACCGTTGGTTTGCTTCATGGACGATGATACCGAGATCACATCCCAAGAATCTTTGGATACCATGCTAGCCGTAATGGCTGAACACAATGCAAGCCTTATCGGTCCGCGACTGATAACTGAGGACCAAAAGATTTTCTGCGCCGATCCGTTTTTTAACGAAAAGCAACGGCCGGTACCCCGCGGAATTGGAGAAAGTGACGACGGCAGATATCAATATATTTCAGAAGTGACCTGGCTGCCCTCCACATTTCTAATCGTAAAAAGAGAAGTAATGATTGCCGTAAACGGTTTTGATGAAATGTATGAAGGAAGCCAAATGGAAGATGTAGATCTCTGTTTGAAGGCCCGTCGCCGGGATTTTAAATGTGTTTATGCCGGTAATGCCAGTGTGTTGCACTATAATAATCAAAGAAACGATCGCTTTGCTGAAAACTATCAGCGGTTTGTTCAACGATGGGGCAATCACAAAGATCTTTTTAAGCAAATAAATTCTGCGAATTGATGAGAATACTTGTTATTACCGAATATTATAGAAGCTTCTTCCGGAACGGGTCTGAAGTGTTTGCGCATTTGTTGATCCATGAACTTTGCAAAATTCACGATTTGACCTTGTTGGCACGCGCTACTGATGATGCTGATCCGGGATTGCACATTGCTGTACCTGATGACATATACAACACGGTGGATAACCTGAAGCACTTCCTGATCACCAATGTCAACCCATACGACTTCGATATCATCTACAATCTTGGCGGGCTACACTTTGGCTGCTTTATCGTAAAATATTTGAGAGAGCAATTGCCGGGATTGACCATTGTAAACCATTTTCAATTATTGTTTGCGCCTTATGGGGGCATCGAAAAAATGTCGGTTGCAAAGCAAAACCTGCTTTCTAAACCGCAAGTAGAAGCTGCTTCGGGTGCCGCTCTCAATATTTTTATCTCAGTTAATGAGCTTTGCAGTGCGTTTAATCACGGGTTTAAACTTTCATCAGCGGTAGCCGTAATCAGCAATGGCATCGAAATAAGGGGGCTTGAGGTTAACAGGAGCAATCCCACGTTTCAGATCCCGTTGATCAATGGTTGCAAACCGATTGTTTTTTTAACATCCGGCCGCTTTTCTGAATATATCAAAGGTGCCGACATTGCGTTCCGTGCCTTCAGAAGGTTGGTATGTGATAAAAAAGACGTCTATCTTATCGCTATCGGCCCTACCGAAAAGTTTGAGTTCTTACTTAAAGATGTTCCTAAGGAAAACTATCATCTTCTAGAGTGGCAAACACGGGAAGATCTAGCGAATTTGTTTACGATTGCAGATGTGATGCTGGTGCCATCAAGGTATGAGCCCTTTGGGATGATCGCTGTGGAAGGCATGGCAGCGGGCTTACCCGTTATTGCCAATGATACTGGCGGATTAAGTGAGATTGTCAATCATCAAAAAAATGGATTGCTTAACCGTGGCGGAAATGGTTGGTTAGGGTTTTATAAGTGCATGCATGAAATAGCATTCTCTCCTGAAAAACTGGCGGCGATGTCGCAGCAGGCAAGGGAAGCAGTGGTTGAAAAATACAATATAACCCATATCGGAATGGAGGTGGACAAACATCTTCGCCGCGCAATGATATCACACAAAGTACTTGAACCGGGTTATACCGATAAACAAATCATGATTAATGAATTCTAATTTTTCTGATATGGTGATCAATGCGGCAGCCTCACTCTGGGGAGCCGAACCGCAACATAAATTAAATGGTACCAACCATGATATTTATAAGGTGACGATCAATGCAGAACCGGCGGTAATGCGTGTTACCCCGGTTGAGCACCGCGATATGGATTCTGTACTGGGTGAGATTGAATTTATGCAATTTATGCGGGGCAAAGTGCCTGTTCCAAAAGTGATCCGATCTGCTGATAATAAGTTGGCTGAACAACTCTGGATAGACGGTCAACAGGTAATTGTGTGCATGTTTGAACTGATTAAAGGGCTGCCTTTAAACCGGGATATAATTGCGCAAACAGACATTATTCAGCTTTGGGGTGAAACGATGGGTTCGCTCCGTAACTTTAGCAGGCAATATGATTCCCAAAAACATTATTACCGGAGATTAGACGGAGATGTGCTGATAAATTTTGCCAAACAACGGATAAAAAAAGAACCACATATTCTTGAATTGCTGAAAAATAAATGGGCCGAAATACAGTCAAGCCAGCTTATTCAAAATGAATGGGGCGTAATACACGGCGATCTTACGCAATCGAACATGCACTTTTATGATAACAAGCTTTATATGTTTGATTTTGATGAGTGTATGCTGGCCCCATATTTATACGATATAGCCATAACTATCCACGTAACGCTTCTTAGTTTAGCGGGCAAAGATAACTATCAAACATCCGGTGAGAACTTTATCAAAAACTTTCTGACAGGCTATAAAAAGCAATGCAAAACTGTAGTAGACACCGCTTCTCTGATGCTGCTGATGGATTTTTATAATATGCTTATTTATGTCTATATAAGTCAATTTGCTGATCATCCTTTTAAAGCACATGTATTAAATGCAATGAAAACCGGCAGTTTGGCAGGCCTGGACATAAACAAAATAATTTGCGAACTAAATGATAAACATGACTGACGAACAAAAATTTCTTTTTGACCTTAACGGCTTTTTAGTTCTTGAAGACGTAATCCCCGCTCATGAATGCGAACAAATTAAGGACCAGATATTTAAAATGAAATTTACTCCAGAGCTTCTTCCGGAAGAAGAGCGTTGCGTACCGGGCGGACATTTAGCACAGTTGATCAACCCTCCGAAAGTTGTCGCCGTGCTGAATACTCTTTTGGGTCCACATGTAAGAATGGATTATGGTTATGTAATATGGCGCGAGAAAGGAGGCCGGCATCCAATGGACCTTCATCATGGGGGGCCTACACCCGAGCCAATGTTCCGGTATTTTAACAGCAACGGCAATATTTATTCAGGGATGCTGCGCGTAGTATATGAATTCAATGATGTTGAAGCAGGAGACGGTGGAACATGCTTTTTACCCGGCAGTCATAAATCAAATTATAATGTACCACAAAGTATGGTTTCGCTGAAAAATGGAGAACAGTCACCATTTTTACACCACATAACATGCAAAAAGGGCTCTGCCATCATCTTTACAGAAAATGTGGCCCATGGCGGTCCAATCTGGCAAAATGAAGGTAAGCCGAGAGTATCTGCATTCTTTTCTTACAACCATCTTGGTATGCAGTTTCATAAACCGGGTTTCAACACGGCGGTATTAAACTCGTTAACATCAGACCAGCAACAATATTTCAGGCCGATATGGATGTATGACTTTGAGAATGATAAACCAAATTTCTAGTAATTTGAATATGATCTGATCCTAACCTATGACCTGATAAACCTTAACCCACAAATCAATGAATGAGCCAAAAATGCAAATTATAGCCGCCTACGGCGACTTCCTGGTTGACGCTTCCGGACAAAAATATTTTGACCTCTGCATGGGTTATGGTTCCGTTTCCCTCGGACATAATTTTGCCGGCGTTATGGAAGAGCAAGTAAAGCAGCTTCAGAATTACAGCTCGCCGGGCTTTGTTGAAACGGAAATATTTGCGCAGGCGAAACAGGTAGTGGAAAACTATATGGATGGTTATTATGTTTACGGATTTTATAATTCAGGCGCAAACGCAGTTGAAATCGCAGTAAAGATGGCTCTGACTTCAAAAATGCGGCCTAAGATCATCAGCTTTGCTAAGAGCATGCATGGCAAAACCTTGTTTGCAAGCCAGCTCGGTTTTGACTCCTATCCAGGTACACCGGATCAAATAATTAAGATCCCTTTTGTTGGTGAAAAAGACGAAAGCGATATACTCAACATTTGCGAAGAACATATGCGATCTGGCAATGTTGCAGCTGTGATTATAGAACCTATCCAGATGAGTGGGGGCGGTTTTAAAGCGTCTCCGTTATTTTATTGTCGTTTAGAGGAGTTAGCTGCGCATTACGGTGTGATCCAAATATATGATGAGATCCTCATCGGGTTTTACAGAACAGGCACTCCCTTTTTCCATAAAACCTATGGCCTGAAACCCGATATTGTTTTAACCGGAAAAGCAATGGGTAACGGTTTTCCGGTTTCCGCAATTTTACTAAAAGACGATTTTGTTATTCTTCAACAGTTTCGTGGAGGAGGTACTTATTTTAACCACCCCCTGGCATGTTCATCCATAATCGCCACCCTGAATGCTTTTAACCAACTTGATGTGGCTTTACATATCGCCCGCATAGAAGATTGTATTTTAAAGCATTTGCCTGCACATGGCTTATCCGGTAAGGGCGCGTTATGGAACATTGATATGGGGTCTCCTGATAATATGAGCGCGGTTGTCAACGAGCTTTTGGCTAATAAAATTATCGTTAGCTTTTATGATAGATATATCCGGTTATTCCCTAACTACCAGGTTGATCTGGAACAGCTGATCAATGCCTGCCAAATAGTCAAGCGATACTTATGAGCATTCTTGTTGGTAATACAGTTCTACATTGTTTCAAGGCGCAGCATGCTGACATGCTGTACAGCCTGATCAATCGTCAGGAGGTTCGTATGGGGATGAGTGATAGCGCCAAAATTCCTTACGAAAGCCATCTTAACTGGGTTAAGGAGAACCTGATTGAAAGCAGCAAGGTTCATCTTTTTATGGTTATAAGTAATGACGAGGCGCTGGGCGTGGCATTGATCAAGAATCTTACCAATGATTCTGCAGAACTCGGTATAATGGTTGCTGATACTATAGACACAAAAAAAATGCTACTTACCAGCAAGCTGCTAACAGGGATTTTATTTTATGTTTTTCATAAAATGCATTTCCAAAACTTAGAGATACGTATCCTCCCTGGAAACGAAAATTCATTACGTACAGCTAAAAAGATCGGGGCTGAATTACAATGCCAGGATGAAACCTATCAATATTTTTTGTTAACAAAAACGAAATATAAATCTTACCCATTAAATAAGTTGCTGGCTAATCGCTATAAACCGATCATGATAAATCACGATTAGCGCATCATCCGCCACAGCTGATGACGTAAAAGCGCCATTATCATGGCTTTTATCCAAGGTGTTGGTCCATGACGTATTCAATCCCTTCAAAGTCAACCCGGAATTCATCGCCGATATCTGGATACTAGATATCATGATGCCGCAAAAAGACGGCTATAAGCTGGCTACCGAAATCAGAAAATCGGATCCCATATCCTGATTATCTTTTCGAGCGCAAAAGCCCTTACTGAAGATGTGGTGATGGGATTTAAAAGTGGTGGAGATGATTACCTTAAAAAACCATTTAGTATTGATGAACTGCTGGTACGCATGGAATCTCTTTTAAAGAGATTTGGACATACGCAAAAGGAAGAAAATGAACTCGTTAGAAAATACCAGTTCATGAATTGTGAACTCGATCCGGTTGCCCAAAGATTAAAAACTTCTGTAGGTGAATATTCACTTTCTTATAAAGAAACCGTTCTGCTCGAATTACTGTTGAAAAATCGCAATAGCATTTTGGAACGGCAGGATGCTTTGATCAAAATATGGGGAGAAGACAGTTTTTACAATGGCCGTAGCATGGATGTTTTTATGGCACACCTGCGCAAGCTTTTAAAAAGCGAACCTGAAATACAGATCATCAGTTTAAGAGGAGTGGGGTATAAGCTTATCTGTTGATTTTAATTAAAATAAAAAGGATAAGGTTTCACAACTTGGTTATTTAAAGGCCTAATAAATAATTGTGGTTAACATTTTTCCGATATACCTTAAAAGTAAATTTACTTTATAGTCTAATCTACACTACAGGTGAAGATGGCGAATCGTAAAGTCCACTATAGATATTTAAAAGCAGCTTATTAATTGAGTTTTGGTTGCAAGGATAGTGCTTTATTGATAGAACTAATGCTTGCGCCAGTGAGGAACAACTATTCTAATATTTACATATTAGTTTGTGTTAATTGTATTATTTTAATTCATATCATGAATTTTACATGTACAGATTTGTTTTGATAATTAGATTTAGATATGTTTATGTAAATTAAAATTACTATGAAAAAATTATTTATTATCGCTTTTGTTATCTGTATTGGAATGTTGCATACAAATAGCGTTTCTGCTCAAGTTGGTCCAGGTGGCGGAACTGGAAATTCCATTTTTGGATTAGGATTTAGCAAGGTTACAACAGTGTGGTGGCCCTTGGAAAGTGCCGATTACAATGCTGGTTTCAAATCTGCATTTAACGATATTGATGCTTTTACTACATATTTGGCTGATGTAGGGACTGTATGGGTACAAGAAACTGTTAATGGGAAAACACAAACAGTAGCTAAGCAATCTTTACAGATTTCCGGTCCTGCCTATGATGATTTATTGCGAATGATTCAGGTTTACTATGATAGATCTGAAAACCCTTTGATGGGAAACCAGGATTACAGAAGGGGATTATATGAGGCAGCTAGTACTTGGTCATCAATATGTTTATATGTCATCGTTCCATCGTAAGTCATTAAATAATCAGGAATAAATTATATTAAGGTCGGAATATTCTCTTCGACCTTTTTATATAATATAAGCATGCCAAATCAATTGATGGAGGAACCGATGATCTCATTTGTTATCGATAAAAATTTAAGGAGGTTTTTCCTGTCAAAAAGAAGGGTGATAAAACGATCACCCTTCTTAAAAAAAAGTCTTATGCCTCCAGGATATTCACTATCCTCACCAAGCTTTTCTTTCTTAATTTTGTATCTGCTAAATTTTAATATGTTTCCTCGCCAGCAATGCCATTAATGTTTTCCATTGCTTATGTTTTATAGGTGTAATCAATGTTCTCCATTGTTTTCTGGTAGTACTGTTTCTGGCGATTATTCCGATTGCTGTTGTGGATTATCTGCAAGCCGTTCAATAAGTGCTTTAGCAACAGGCCCTGATGATAATGGATTCTGTCCGGTAATTAACAACCCATCAATTTCCACATGGGAAAGGAAGGGCACTAAACTATTTTTTATTTCAGCCCCCAGTTCTTCTATTTTTGTTTGCAGCAGATAAGGAACATGGTCACCACGGCCAACCATCGTTTCTTCTGTATTGCTAAAAGCCGAAATCCTTTTGCCCTTTAAAAAACCAGGACGTATGTTTTCGGCACTAAGCAATGCTGCCGGACCATGACATACCGCTGCCACGGGTTTGCCAGCGTCTAAAAAGTCATGAATCAGGATACCGCTATTATTGTCGACTGCTAAATCCCAAAGTGGCCCATGCCCGCCGGGATAAAACACCGCATCATAGTCACTAGCCTGGATCCCGTTCAAGGTGCTGGTATGCGAAAAGGCGTTTTTTGCATGATCATCATCCTGAAATCTACGGTTAGATCCGGTAATGTTTTCAGTTAGCTCACTCATTGCGTCTACTGGCGGTCGTCCTCCTTTAGGGCTCACCAGATCTACCTGATAGCCTGCATCAATAAATTCATAATAGGGATCGGTAAATTCGCCAAGCCATACCCCGGTTTTATCTTCAGTGTTCTGCATGTCGCGATGAGAAGTCATCACCATTAATATTCTTTTCATAATGTATTATTATTTTATGTCTTCAGGATCAAGTTCATTACCTTCTTCATCTACACGCTGGTGTTCATCCCAATTGGAATCTTGTGTATTTTCAGTTTGCTGTTCTACATTTTCCTCTTCTTGTTCTTTTGGATCTTTCATGTTTTTCGGATTTTAGTATATACAGATAACAAGTTTAAGCGACTAATGGTTCGCAAAAGCTGAAAAGAAATGCTTAACAGCATAAAAAAAAGATTGGATTTTGATAATACACACCTGTTTTAACCCCATGATCTAAAATTGCCTTAATTGTTTAAACCTTATCGCCATTTGCATGTTTTATTAAGAAAAACGATTATGAATGATAACATTATTATGAATGATAACATTGAACCAAGAGACACGGATGCTGAAGACCGCAATGGCCAGTCGCAAATAAGTCCGAATGAGGAAAAACAAGTTGATGACAATGAAGTACAGCGTGGCCTTACCGGCAAAACAGATGATGAGGAAGATGTTGGTGGAGACCTTGCAAGTAATGCTGGTGGAACTACTTAATTATTAGGTATGAAGAGCCTTTGTTCCTCAATTGGCGTATTTTATTTGTCTATGCCTTTTCCCACTTTTCCTAAAATAGCGCAACTTTCTCTACGCATATTTTGAGACATTAGCATTAATGTGTGGGATTATATATGGTTGGCGACTAGACAATGTTTAAATTCTTATTCAAGAAATCCTGCGCACTTCTTAAATCGGTGTTAATCTGTTCCTTGGTTAAATCAGAAATTGAATGCAGTGGATCATCTGTAAATTCGCTCACTAAACTAACTTCCGCTTCAGCGCCATTAGCCTCGGTATTTCCAATAATATTAAAAATCCCTTCTACTCCCTCGTTAACAAAGCTATACTTTATTTCAAATTGTTGTTTGCCTTCTGTAGGGATCTCTGCAATTTCTCTATATTCACGTGCCTGTATGGTTTCAAGGCCTTGTTTCACTAATTTTATAGCTTCTGTTTTTTGCTCTTCTGTCATAATCCATTAATTAGATTTAATGGTTAACATTTAAGAAAGACTAAAGTTTGATTTTAAGAGACACGATTGTAGAAAACAGCAGTTAGCATATCAATTTATGATATAATCGAGTGTATTGGAAGCATAAATTTGCTGGTTTTGCATTGCTAATAATTTATAGATCATGAAAAGGATTCATTATTTTAGTGCTCAGTTGTTTAAAATTAATGGCACAATAATTCCAAAGAGAGATATAAAACTAAAAAAAGATGCTTAAGAAGTTGCTCTCCGTAACCCTGTTCGTGTTACTGTTTTTCCGGGTATTAGCCCAGCCATTTTCGCTTAAATCCACAAATGAAACGAAACCTTTCAGGCTGGATATTTACTTTGGTACTGATGGTAAGGGCGCATTTGTCCAATATCATGGTCAGCAAGGCCTTATCGCTTTACAGCTAAAAACCTTAAGCAGCCAGGAAAAGTCAGCGCAATCCAAAATAACTTATGTATGGGATGAGGTGATTGGAGGAAAGGCAACCGGCAGTTACGGACTTACCCGGGAGGCTGGAAAATTATCAGGTGTATGGTACAAACGGGCTAAAGATGGCAGACGTTTTCAGTTGGAGCAGATCATAGCACCCGGAGACGAAGTAAGAATTGACAAGTATCTTCTTCATGACGTACTGATTTCCTTCAGGCATACATCCGACAACCTGCTCACCTTCAGTTATAGCGATGGTAATACAATTAAAACCCAGCTTCCAGGATTTGATCATCCAGATCCACAGCGGCATGGCACGATTGCCGATTACAATTTCGATGGTTTTGAAGATGTTGCATTTTCCATACCAGACGCAGGTATGGGGGTTTACCGCACTTTTAGTATTTATCTGTACAATCCCAAATCGAAGCGTTTTAGCATACTTGCTGAGCCCAATGCACCCCAGGCGAAATGTTCAGGCTTTT
The DNA here is from genome assembly GCF_014947265.1 of Pedobacter sp. MR2016-19. Classification (NCBI taxonomy): domain Bacteria; kingdom Pseudomonadati; phylum Bacteroidota; class Sphingobacteriia; order Sphingobacteriales; family Sphingobacteriaceae; genus Pedobacter; species Pedobacter sp. MR2016-19. Next base: position 380 of record NZ_JADCNK010000019.1, on the reverse strand, counting down.
GTGATGTGGTACTGGATAAAAAGAATCGGCTATTAATGTCCTCATGCCGGGGAGGGGCAACCTGGTGGAATGATATTTACAGTTTCTCCCATCACAATAAGCTCATTTGGTTAAGATCAACTAAACAGCAGTAAAATATAGCCAAATTTTCTGGCCATGATTCGCCAGGCCAACCGGTTAATGATTATCGCCTTGCTGTAAATTAGAAATCACTGTTCACGGATTTTCATATCTGTGTCCATCCTTTTTATCTGTGGTTAAATTATTTTTGCTGGTGCCAGGTTTAAACCCGCTTTAAGGTGTTTAATATTATTTGGAAAAGCTGGGTTCGGTGCTTTTAGGTTATGAAAGTCCTGCTCTCCCTCCAAGTCCTCGCTCAT